>JAUSOK010000025.1 GCA_030656035.1 Syntrophales bacterium | reverse complement strand
CTCCTTCGAAATGACAGAGTATCGTTGACACGACAATAGGCTGCCCGAGCCTGGTTGCAGAACGGACAGGTGTCCGTTCCAAAGATGATGATCTTGTTTTCCATAAATTCCTCCCGCCTGTTGCAAATCAGGCTTCCGCCGGGAAAAACTTCCTTTTGAAGTAAAGAGCCACATTGACCAGAATGATCAGGACCGGGACTTCAATCAAAGGCCCGATGACCGTGGCGAAAGCCTGCCCCGAGTCGATGCCGTAGATGGCAATGGCTACGGCAATCGCCAGCTCAAAATCGTTGCTCCCGGCCGTGAACGACACCGCCGTCGTCTGCGCGTAATTCCCGCCGATCTTCCTTACAAAAAAGAAGGTCGCGAACCACATCACGACAAAATACAGGGTAAGCGGTATGCCCACGATCAGGACGTCAAGCGGCGACTCGATGATCTTGTTTCCCTGGCTCGAGAACATCACCACGATCGTGAACAGAAGAGCAATGAGCGTGATGGGACTGATCTTGGGCATGAATACCGTCTCGAACCAATTTTCCCCTTTGATATGGATCAGGGAATAGCGCGTGATGAGGCCGGCAAGAAATGGTATGCCAAGATAGATAAAGACGGTTTTCGCCGATTCCGCCATGGAGACATTGATGTTGAGGTCTTTGGCAAGCCCAAGCCAGTTCAAGGCAAGCGTGATGAAGACGTAAATATAGACAGCGTAGAAGAGAACCTGGGCGATGGCGTTGAAGGCCACAAGGCCTACGGCGAATTCCCGGTCGCCACCGGCGAGTTCGTTCCAGACGATGACCATGGCGATGCAGCGGGCAAGCCCTACCAGAATAACGCCGATCATGTATTCCGGATAATTTTGTAGAAAGACAATGGCCAGAACGAACATGACCACCGGGCCGATGACCCAGTTTTGAACAAGAGATACGGTCAGCAGTTTTTTGTTTTTAAACACCTTGCCCATTTTCTCGTACTTTACGCGGGCCAGCGGCGGATACATCATCAAAATCAGCCCGACGGCGATGGGGATGGACGTCGTGCCGACCTGCAGGCCGACGACGAATTCAGTCAGGCCGGGCAAAAAGTAACCGATCGCGATGCCAAAACCGATGGCCAGGAAGATCCACAATGTCAAAAAACGATCCAGAAACGACAATTTCTTTATGACACCGCCCGACATCTCTCCATCCTCCCTATTTCCCGATCCAGGTTCTGACGTCCTCTTTTTTGGGAATCTTGCCCACGGACTTGACTTCCCCGTCGATAACCACCGCCGGCGTGCCAAAGACGCCGTAAGCGGCGATCTTCTTGAAATCCGTCACG
>JAUSOK010000020.1 GCA_030656035.1 Syntrophales bacterium | reverse complement strand
CCTCACCTATATCGGCCGCATGAACGATCACCTCTGCAACATCACCAAGGGTATCCTCCATATCGGAAAACGATAAGTAATGCGGGGACACATCCCATATTTTACGGGTATAATTAAATATGACGAGCTCGCAGAAAGTCGAAAAATGCGCCGTTGACACGGCTGCGTAAAAAGCTCCGCTATTCTATTTCCGGTTGCGTAGAAACGGTTCAAAATGGAACCATTCAAACGGATGGCGTCGCACCGTCCGGGCCAGGCTATCGGCATAGAACTGGGCTGCCCGCTTGATCGCCTCGGCCCTTCCGTTCCTGTCATCGGAGCAGACATAAACCGGAGGCAGAATCCGAAAATGGTACGTCTGCTTTCCCGTACGACAGGAAAAGAAAATGAACAGGGGGGCCCCGGACAGGAGGGAAAAGACGAAGGGCAATTCCGGAAGATGGGCCTCATGACCCAGGAAATTGACGGCGACGGACCTCTGGTCTTTGCGCCACAGGCGGTCGCCCGTCATGGACACCAATCCCCCGGCTTTCAAAAATGTTATCCCTTCCACGATATCCGCCGGCGAGCCGCCGCCCTCTTCCACCGTAACGATCTTCACGCCGTTTCGGATCAGGTCTTCCTTCTGTGTTCGTTCGATCTCCTCCTGGTGTTTTTTCCCCAGATAGAGCAGCAGCTTCATTCCCGGATACTGGCGGCTCCTGGTCTGGAGGAGGCGGGACGCCACCTCCCAGTTGCCCAGGTGAGACATGACCAGAATGCCGCCGATGCCCCTATCGACGGCATCTTCCAGATATTCCCACCCCTCGTGGGTGCAGGTGATGGCGCCTTCCTCTCCGAGGAGCAGCCGATCCAGAAAGACATGGGTAAAGTTTTGATATTGCTTCCATGTGCACCACAAGGGATAAAAGAATCGTCCCGATGTCGGGAAAAGAGCCCGGTAAAATCGGACACCCACGGCCACCCGGGCGGGAAAGAAGAAGAAATAGCCGGCGGCAATCCCCCCGGCTAAAAACCGGAAGACCCAACGCCCCGCCCGCTTGGTCAGGGCAACGAGGAAATGGTAAAAGGCGGCTTTCATCTTACCTCAAGGGCCGGTATGGCCGTTTCCGTTCCTTCATCACGTGCCTTGGCGATAAACCAGCGTTCTTCGTGGTTTCGCCCGCTTACCTCCGATAAAACGACCGAAAAACCTGCATCCGCCAAAACGGCCATGATCTGCGCCTCGGCCCGAAAGTGGGATTGTCCCTTCCGGAATTTGATCCGCCCCACCTCGATCCATCTCTTCCAGGGGAATCGCTTCCGGGACGGCTCCGTGGCCCGAAGGACCAGCATCCCGTCGGGTCGCAGATTCTCACGGAGCCGTCGCAGGGTCAACAGCAGCGCCTCGTCGGTCAGCATGTGGATCATATCGAGCATGAGGACCGTGTCGGCCTTTTCGGGAATCGTGGGCAGTTCGGGGGCCGCTCCGACTGTCATGGCGCCCCTTGTCCCAATGGCATAGGAGGCAACGCGGACGCGCCTCCCATCCGGTTCGATGCCATAGGCCCTTGCCTGGGGGAACAGCTCCAGGAGCCACACCGCCGGAACGCCAAAACCGGCGCCGATATCCAGGATGATTTTGGGGTCTTTGACGAAATCCGCCAGACGGGGAAACATGGGATCGAACAGTATCTTGAAGCGGGCAAAGAGCCGCGGATAGGCCTCCAGACCACGGTACCGGGCGACCGTGCGCCGCAGGTGCACCCTCGATCCGGGCAATACGATGCCTTCCCTGGGCGGAGCGAAGGCGAAAAACCTTTTCAGGAGGGGGGGTGCAATCATCACGGCGCCCAGAAAGGAATAGCCGACGCCCAGGGCCAGACTCAGACCCGCGCTTTGCAGCAGGACATTGCCTGAGAGGGTAAGGACGACAAGTCCCGTAAATGTCGTGGCAAAGGACAGAAAAATGGACAGGCGGATGAGTCCGAGGGACGGATGGTGTTCATCGAGGTAGCGCTGGTGGGCGCGAACCAGATAGAGGGCGTAATCCGTCCCCATGCCGATGACCACGACGGCCACCATGATGGTGGGAATGCCGAGGGGCTGTCCGAGAAGTTTCAGCGTCCCCAGGGTGCAGACCAGGGCAAACAGGGTCGGCGCCATGGCGATCACGGTGAGACGCCAGTCGAGAAAATAGAGAAACGCCGTGAGGATCGTGATGAGGCCTACGATCAAGGCCATCTTGAGAAATGACGACAAGAGAAGCGCCCCCAATCGCTGCGAAAAGAGGGCCGGATCAAACACTTTCGCCAGTCCTGCGGCGCTGATGCGTTGATAAAAAGCCTCGCCTGCATAGGCCGGACCCGGTGTCACGGCCACCACCTGCCGCCAGAAATGGCCGTCGGGGGACGCCTTGACCCCCAACAATGCCCAAAGTGGTTGGTAATTAGGGACAGAGCCCCTATTTTCGCCCCTGAAAATAGGGGCTCTGTCCCTAATTTTCCGGAAAAAAGGTTCAAAGGCCTGGGGCGTAAATCCCAATGGCCCCGACGCCTCCTGCATAGACCCCTTGAGTCCGGCGATCCGTTCATCTTTCCAGAAGGACCGCCAGGCCGCCCCGTTGCTTTTGGCCCTTTCCTCTCCGGGAAAGATCAGGGAGGAGACAAAGAATTGGGAAATATTGCCGCGATCCGCTTCGTCATCGAGGAAGGCCGCCAGTTTGTCGCTTTTTCGCTCAAAGTCATGGCGGTCCCGTCCTTCGACCATGAGATAGACGCTTGTGAAGATGTCCCCCCACACATCCCGGACCCGTTGATCCGCCTGGAGGGTCTCAGCGCTCACGGCATTCATGGCATTGAGATCGATACGAAAATCAGGTTTGGCGAAAAGCAGCATGAACGCCCCGAAGGCGATGGCGGCATAGACCTTCCACATGCCTTCGGCAGAGCATAACCGGTTGACCAGGCGCTGAAGGGGCAGCCAGGGCGGTCGTTTTGCCGGGGGCATGACCGGAAAGACCAGAGGGAAAACGGCATGAACAAAGATATAGGTGAAGACAACGCCCAGGGCGGCGAACTGCCCGATCTGCGCCAGGGCGGGAAACCCGCTGAAAGAGAGAAAGGCAAAGCTGACCGCCGTCGTCAGCATGGCCAGCAGTCCCAGAGACCAGACCTCTTTGGAGGTCTTCAATCCCCGGGTTTCATGGGGGCGGTCAAGGAACAGCAGGTAGGCGATGCCGTAATCCACGGTAAAGGAGATGATGGCGCCGCCAAAACCGACCGCCATCAGGGAGATAGTCCGGTGAAAGAGAGAAAAGACAAAAAACGCCATCATGGTTCCGGCAAAGGCGGGGAGCAGAGACAGCAGGCCGATCATGGGCCGGGGAAAACTCGCGAGGAGCAATAATGCGATGAAGAAGGACGAAAACAGGATCGCCTTTTTGACGCTCCGCTTGGCGCTTGTCTCGTTGTCGAGGGCGGCCCGGTAGGCGCCGACGGGCGTCAGGGTCAGGCCAATCGCCGGGCCGTATTTTTTGTCCAGTTCTTCCGCGATGCTTCCCATCAGCGATGCGATCCTCCGGGCATGGCGCGTGTCCATACCCGGGGTTGCCGGTTCCGCGATGATCAGGGCATGTTTCCCATCCGCGGACACGAGCTGACCGTTCTGAATCCTTGCGCCTTTTGCGGGCGCCAGAGACGAAAATCGCGACAGGATCTGGTTTCGCAATGCCAGGGGATCACGGGTCAAAAACGCGGTCTGACCGATCCCCCCGAGATCCTGAAGAGAAGAGAGGTGTTCCTGCAGGGTCCGGTGGATATTTTCCGACGCCAGCAGGGGCAAGACGACCTTTTCGAGGTCACGTGCGCTGAAAAGGATGGGGAGGTGGTCGGCGATATAATGCATCAGTTCCGGCATGAGACGTGCCATGTCCTGGAAGCCGACCTCCCGGAAGAGGCCGCTATCGCGCATCCTGGCCTCGACAAGGCGCGCCCCTTCCATAAGAGCGTCTGTCGTCCCGCCGGCACAGGACACATCGACGACAACGCGGTCATAGATGGGGTGATGGGTGATGATATAGTGGGCGTCGGCCAGTACCGGATCGTTACGGGGCAGGGAATTGAGGACGTCCGCGTCGAACTGAAGCCTGTGGACGCCCACCATAAAAAGTCCAAGGATCGCGAGGACAACCAGTCCCGCCATGGACCATCTCCAGGCATATCTGTGCATTTTCATGGGATAAATTGCCGATTTCTTTTAAAAATTGGTTCCTGGATTTTCATACACGAAGATTCACCCTTTCGCAATGGATTTTCAAAAAGGCTCAAGACTGAAGACCGCGGGGAAAATGCTTTTCAAACCATCAGTCTTGAGTCCTCCGTCTTAAAGAGTTGACTTTTTATCCCGCCCCATTTAAGTTTCAGCGACAAGGAATCTCGGTTGCTTCACGCAGGTGGTTTATTTTGAATAAAACGAAACGCATTGTCATCACCGGTTTGGGCACGATCAATGCCATTGCCGGAAATGTTCCGGAATTCGTCCGGGCCCTGCAAAAAGGGGTTTGCGGCATCGGAGAGATCGATCTTTTCGACACGGCCGAATGCCGCGCTCACACCGGCGGCCAGATCAGGGATTTTGACGCCCGCCGTTACATTCCTCCAGAATATTCCATAAAAAGGATGTCCCGTGCGGATCTCCTGTGCTTTGCCGCCGCTCTTGAGGCCCTCCACGACGCCGGCCTTTATCCATTAGAGTCCGCAATCAAGGAAGACATGGGCGTCGCCATCGGCGGGGGCTCCGGCGGCCTTTTGGAGGCGGAAGGGTTTTACGGCGACGTGTTGAGAAAAGGAAGTCATCGATCCCGCTTTTCCACGCTCTCCTCCGTCTATTGCACGTCATCGGCGGATCGCCTGGCCACCCATCTGGGGTTGATGGGACCGAAAATCACCCTCATGACGGCCTGTTCAGCCGGGGCCACGGTTCTGGGCCATGGGCGGGACCTGATACGCAGCGGCCAGGCGTCCATCATGCTGGCCGGCGGTGTGGAGCCCATGTGCCGCTTGACCTATGCCTCGTTTAACGCCTTGAAATCCCTGGCGCCGGACGTCTGCCGTCCCTTTGACAGGAACCGCGCCGGCCTGTCCTTGGGCGAGGCGGCGGCGATGATGGTCCTGGAACCCCTTGCAGCGGCCCTGGCCAGGGGGGCAAAAATCTATGGCGAAATCCTGGGCTATGGCGTGACCTGCGATTCCCATCACATGACGTCGCCCGATGAGCAGGGCTCCGGCGCTGTCCGCGCCATGCAGGCGGCTCTGGCGGACAGCGGTCTTTCCACCCACGACATTGACTACATCAACGCCCACGGCACGGCGACGCCGGTCAACGATGTCACCGAAACGAAGGCCATCAAGGAGGTCTTCGGTAAGCGGGCGTATGCCATTCCGGTCAGCTCCACGAAGGCCATGACGGGTCATACGCTGGCCGCGTCCGGCGCCCTGGAAGGCATCGTTTCCGTTCTGGCATTGGCCCATGGCTTTATGCCGCCTACCCTCCATTATCGTGACGCCGATCCCTTGTGCGATCTGGATTATATCACGGAGGGCGTCAGATGGGGCGATGTGCGCGCTGTCCTGTCAAATTCCTTTGCCTTCGGGGGGAACAACACGACCGTTATTTTCGGCGGATATCGGAAAGGGGAGGGCGGCGATGAGCCCAAATGAGCCATTCCGGCATGTCGCGGAATCCCAAAGGGTGGTCATCACCGGCCTGGGCATGGTCACACCGTTGGGCATCGGCAAAGAGGCATTCAGCGAGCGTCTCTTTGCGGGCGCCGGCGCCATTTCGGAGGTATCATTGTTTGATGCCGCCGCTTTTCCCTCCCATCTGGCAGCGGAGGTGAAGAATTTCTCCCCCCGCGATTTCATCTCCATCAAGAACCTGCGACGCATGGACAAACTCTCCCTGCTGACGACGGCCGCCGCCCGCCTTGCCCTCGAAGATGCGGGCCTTGTCGTGGACGGCGCCAACCGTGACCGCACCGGCATCATTCTGGGGACCTCCTTCGGACCTACGGACGTCACCGCCCAACTGGCGGAAATCCTGATCATGAAGGGTCCGCCCTTTGTAAACCCGATCATTGTCCCGAATACCGTCATGAATGCCCCGGCGGGACACGCCTCCATCGAACTGGGGTTTCGCGGCGTCAACACGACCGTTACCCAGTACGCCGTGTCCGGGGAAACGGCCCTGGCCTATGCCGTCATGGAGATTCGTCGCGGCAGCGCCGATTATATCCTTGCAGGCGGTGCAGACATCCTGTCGCCCTTTTATTATGAGGCGCTGACAAAATTCCGCGCCCTCTCCCCATTGGATGGCAACCCGGAGGGCTGCCGTCCCTTCGATAAAGCCGGAAACGGCGCGGTCGCCGGAGAAGGATGCGGCCTCCTTTGCCTGGAAAGTTTGGAATCCGCGCTGAAAAGGGGCCGCCGGCCTTACTGTGAAATAACAGGCGTGGGCATGGGGTCATCGCCGACAGCCCCGATGGACTGGCCGCATGATCCGGCAGGCGCGATACGCACGCTCCGGCGGACCTTGACGAATGCGGGCCTTGCCGCAGGCGACATTCAGGCGATCTCAGCGGCGGCGAACGGCGGCCGCATCCTGGATGCCATGGAGGCCGCCGCCTACGGGGATATGTTTGCCGGCGCCGAAGAGGGACCGTTGATCACCTCGCTGAAGGGCGCCGTCGGCGAGAGCTTTTCCGGAGGCGGCATAAGGGCCTGCGCCCTGGCCCTGTCAATGGAGCAGGGGGCGCTGCCACCGACGGTCGGGCTTTCCGATCCCTTAAGACCGCTGGCTTTTGTCAGGGGCAAGACCAAAACCATGAACATCGAACATGCCCTGCTCGCCGGGATTTCTTTCGGCGGGACGTATGCCTATACCATCTTTTCCAGTTGTCGTTGCCGGCAATGACCCCGGAAGCGAGCCCTGATCCATCTTATCCGCACCCTTAGATATTACCGAAAGGTCATCCATTATTGTAGTCACGGTTTTGGGGAAATGGGATTTTATAGCAGATTTCTTTTGGAAATATGTAAGTCCGATCCATGTAAAGATGATTTGAAAAAGTTAGGAATTAACCCCGAACCTCATAGCATCTAAGCTATGACCGCAACACTGCCTTAGAATGGTTCAATGTACCGTCCAAAATAAATGGGGGATGAGGTAAGAATACCTGCCAACGAACCATCGTTTACCACCAGCCCAATTCAGAAAAAGGATGCAGACAACTCACGGTACACACTGGCCTTCGCTTAATTCTGTGACCCCACAAAGGAATGCTAATCGTTCCCGAAGCCTATATGTCTGCACAGCCTTTACCGTGGCAGGAGGAACCATGCCTGCCCACAGCTGATCGCCCGTAAGGATTCCTTGCCGAACTTTGGTTCCTCTGTATTGCTTATATACTCGCTCCCATAGTGTAATAACATGGTAGCCTGCGTCACTCAACACCCTTATCTTATGCCGGTTCCAGTCATCATAGACCGTAGTGAACACAGGGATACTGGTTGACAAGAAGTCAGGGAGTAGATGAGGCGTTTCTATCGGGAAGGGAACTATGCCGAATTCGTTTCGTGCCATACCTGAGTCGAGAAGTGCGTCGGTGATAAGCAGCACTCTCTCAAAGTAGGTCAGTGGATTGTCCTCCGGGCGGGTTCGGTGTGAGTCAACGGGATTATCTGATAGTGATCGGATGTTGTACTGAGTAACGCCAACCCATAGGAATTCGCATCTATCCTTTGCCGCCGTTAGGTACTCCATGTGTCCTAGATGGAGAGGCTGGAACCTGCCATGCGCTGATGCGATAGGGATTCTACGCATTGAGTATGAACTCCTTGAATTCCCATGGATCAGCTTGAGCCCAGAGCGATTCATAGTATTGTTCAAGAGCATAGTAAAAGGACTCGCTAGCCTTCCTGTCGCCTTTCACTGCCACCACGTGCAACTGCGGCAGTTCAGAACCACCCCCCTCACCGAAGACGTTATAGCTCATAAGGCATAGTTTATCGTCGATGAACACTAATCTAAATATGGGAACAGCTCTGGGCTTTCCCTCGGGTGCATCATGATAAAAACGAACCTGTATGTTGTAATTACGGCGATTACGTATGTCCGCAATCTTTTTTAGCGAGTTGAGCACATTATTTATGTATTCAGTTTTGTCGCTGCCAGCCCTCTGTGCTGCGTAAGTCAAGTTCTCATCCGTAGGCTTGAGCAGGAGAAAACGTATAGGCTTATCTGGCCGACACCGTCTCAGTGCTTGCTCAAACTCGTTTGTGAGGGCAGTTACCCTCTGTGCCAATATAAGTGAGACAC
>JAUSOK010000019.1 GCA_030656035.1 Syntrophales bacterium | reverse complement strand
TTTCCCGCCCGGGTGGCCGTGGGTGTCCGATTTTACCGGGCTCTTTTCCCGACATCGGGACGATTCTTTTATCCCTTGTGGTGCACATGGAAGCAATATCAAAACTTTACCCATGTCTTTCTGGATCGGCTGCTCCTCGGGGAGGAAGGCGCCATCACCTGCACCCACGAGGGGTGGGAATATCTGGAAGATGCCGTCGATAGGGGCATCGGCGGCATTCTGGTCATGTCTCACCTGGGCAACTGGGAGGTGGCGTCCCGTCTCCTCCAGGCCAGGAGCCGTCAATATCCGGGAATGAAGTTGCTGCTCTATCTGGGTCAAAAACACCGGGAGGAGATTGAACGGACCCAGAAGGAAGACCTGATCCAAAGCGGTGTGAAGATCGTTACGGTGGAAGAGGGCGGCGGCTCCCCGGCGGATATCGTGGAAGGAATCGCTTTTTTAAAGTCCGGGGGACTGGTGTCCATGACCGGCGACCGCCTGTGGCGCAAAGACCAGAGGTTCGTCGCCGTCGATTTCCTGGGTCATGAGGCCCATCTTCCGGAATTGCCCTTCGTCTTTTCCTTCCTGTCCGGCGCCCCCCTGTTCATTTTCTTTGCCTGTCGCACGGGAAAGCAGGCGTACCATTTCCGGATTCTGCCGCCGGTTTATGTCTGCTCCGAGGACGGAGACCGCAGGGCCGATGCGATCAAACGGGCCGCCCAGTTCTACGCCGATAGCCTGGCCCGGACGGTGCGACGCCATCCCTTTGAATGGTTCCATTTTGAGCCGTTTCTGCGGTTGAGGCTGATGAAATAGCCGCTGGGAATAAAACTGCCGGCCCCTGATCCAGATCCCGCAGGTAAACCTTACTATCCATAATCTTCACTTTATATCAACAAACGTTGACGAAGGCTTGTAGAACAAGGCGATCTTGCATGTTCTCAAACGTCATCTCAATGCCTGCCAATCTCATCATTTTAAGTCCCGTGATTTGAGATCATGGGCGACAAGTTCGGATGTTTAACCTGTGGCAATGCCCCCTTTTTATCCTTCAAGGCGCGGGTAGTCCGTATAGCCTTTGACGCCCGGCACATAAAAAGTATTTTCATCCCACCGCGCCCAGGGGGCGCCAAGGCGGATGCGCTCCACAAGATCCGGATTCGATATGAAGGGCTTGCCGAAAGCGACGGCATCGGCATGGCCTTCATCCAGTACCCGGTTGCCGCTGTCGCGCCTGAAACCGCAGTTAATCACCAGCGTGCCTTTGTAACGCGGGCGAAAATGCTTTGCGATTTCCTTCACCGCATCGGACACATGATCCACCGGGGCCAGGGGCTCGGTAAAATGGGTATAGGCAAGATCCGGGTAATCGTTCAGGCGCTCCACGATGTGCTCAAATGTGGGGATGGTCTTCTTGTCCAGGGAGATGCCGAAGAAACCATGGGCGGACGGATTCAGCCGGATGCCGACCCTTTCAAGGCCGATGGCTTGACCGACTGCATCCAGCGTTTCGAAAAAGAAACGGGCCTTTTTTTCGCTGCTGCCGCCGTATTCATCGGTCCGTGCGTTGGAACAGCCGGTGAAGAACTGATGAAAAAGATACCCGTTGGCGGAATGGATTTCGACGCCGTCAAAACCGGCGGCGATCGCATTTTCAGCGGCCTTTCTGAAATCTATTGTGATGCCATGGATCTCGTCCACGGTGAGCGCATGAGGTGTGACGGTATCCTTAAAACCCTCGCGCGTAAACGACTTGTCTTTGGGGTTGATCGCAGAGGGCGCAACGGGAAGCCGGCCATCATGAAAATCAGGATGGG
>JAUSOK010000014.1 GCA_030656035.1 Syntrophales bacterium | reverse complement strand
AGAAAATATTTCCTTTTTTACAACACGGAGAGGATTCATGAATCCCTGGGTTATAAAACCCCTCATGAAATTTATGTCAAAGAACGTGTAAACCTACAAACAAAACCGGCGGCCTGATAATGCACCATATACAACCCATATTTTTGTCTTGACAATGGGGAGAGGCTTAGCCGCGGCATTTTTATATAAACATTTCTCTCCGTAACCTTTACCGGATGGGATCATGCTATTCCGTTTGTTAGTAGGTGGAGACAATAACCAGCACATGTCTTTTTGTCTAAGCAATTCGGGTTGAAAGCTGCTATAAAAATTCATCGTCATCCCTTACTAACTACACTAAAAAATGAATGACCTATCGGTAATATCAAGGATGCGTATAGGTGAAAACGAGATCCGGAACGATTCATTTCATTTCTTTTTTTATAAATCAAAAGTACGCATCACCGGATGAACCTAACTTCTTTTGTGCTTGCGATCACGATGGATATTGACTATACATACGGCGGAAAAACCATATGAACCTGAAGGGGGGTGCGCACCATGAGAGTTCGCAAAGCGGGGAAAATCACGGATCATTTCTGGTATCTCGGCCGGGAGGAGTCCGGAGTCTATTGCCTGGAGGGCGGCGACGGCGCCATGCTGATCAACGGGGGGCTCGCCTTTATTCTCCCCGATGTGCTCAAACAGATACAATCATTCGGGATCGATGCGGGAAAAATCAAAAAGTTCCTCATCCTGCACTCCCACTTCGACCATACGGGGATCGTGCCCTATATCAAGCGCACCTGGCCCGACATCGAAATTCTGGCTTCGGCGCCGGCCTGGAAGGTATTTGCCATGCCCAAGTACATTGAGATCATGAACGCTTACAGCCGTATGAGCGCGCAGCTCGCAGGCGACGAGGATGCCCTCAAAACCTTTGACCTCGACTGGCGCGACGACATCACGGGAACGGCCGTCGGCGAGGGGGACGTCATCGACCTGGGCGGAATCGCCGTGCAAATTTTCAACACCCCCGGCCACACCAACTGTTCCATCTCGGCCTACGAACCGGCAATCAAAGCCCTGTTTCCTTCCGACGGCGGGGGCATTCCCTTTGCGGACACGTGCTTCCCTTCCATGAACACCAATACGATCCAGTATCTGGAAAGCCTGGAAAAGATGAAATCGCTGCCGGTCAGTTATTATTGCGCAGACCACTACGGTTACATCACCGGAGGCGAGGCGGGCGGGTTCATCGATCTGACCCTGACCGAAGGGCGCCGGTGGAAGGCGGAATTAGAGAACTGCTATCGCAAACATGGGGGGGACCTTGACGCTGCCGCCAGGGCCGTCACGGACGATTTCTATCGGCTCAATCCCGGTTATTTCATCGCCCCGGATATCCTGGAAGGGGTCTTCAAACAGATGCTTAAATTCACGGGCAAAAATATGTGACGGCTTCGTAAAATTGAAACAGTTCTTGGACTTTTTATGAGTTCGTCATATGCAAAAGGAGAATGAACGATGGGCATCGAAGCGTTTCGCAAGCTCAGTTACGGCCTTTATGTGATCGGTTCCCTCAAAGACGGCCAGATCAACGGCCAGATCGCCAATGCCCTGTTTCAGGTGACCTCCGATCCACCGACCGTCGCCGTCAGCATTTGCAAGGAAAATCTGACGCACAGCTACATCCAGGCGAGCCGGAAATTTTCCATCTCCATCCTTTCCCAGAACACGCCCATGACATTTATCGGCCTCTTCGGTTTCCGCTCCGGTAAAAATATGAACAAATTTGAGGGGGTAAATTACAAGTCGGGCACAACGGGCGTTCCCGTCGTCCTCCAGCATGCGATCGCCTATATCGAAGCGGAGGTAACGGGCGAATTGGACTGCGGCACCCACACGATCTTTGCGGGTCGGGTCGTCGAGGGCCATATTCTCAATAATGAACCGCCCCTGACCTATGATTATTATCGGGATATCAAAAAGGGCAAGTCGCCTAAAAATGCTCCGACCTACGCGGAACCGGAAGCGAAGCCCCGATCCGAAAAGGCGCCGAAGTACGTCTGCACCATCTGCGGCTACATCTATGATCCCGGACAGGGCGATCCCGATGCGAACATCGAGCCCGGGACCCCCTTCACAGAGCTGCCGGAAGACTGGGTCTGCCCGGTCTGCGGTGCCGACAAGAGCAAATTTGACAGGGAGGGTTGAGGGGCTCAGGCTTTCCAGGTTCGCCGCAGACGCAGGGAATTGCTGACCACGGAGACGGAACTCAGGGCCATGGCCGCAGCAGCAAATTCGGGATTCAGGAGAATGCCGCCGAAGGGGTAGAGAACACCGGCGGCGATGGGGATTCCGATGATATTGTAGATAAAGGCCCAGAAGAGGTTCTGCCGGATCACCTTCATCGTGGCGAAGGAAAGCCGGATCGCGGCGGCGACGGACCTCAGGTCGTCATTCATCAACGTGATGTCGCTGGCCTCGATAGCCACATCCGTGCCCGCGCCGATGGCGATGCCGATATCCGCCGCCACCAGGGTGTTCATGTCCGTGGTTTTTTGTTTTGCCGCCTTGAACGCGCCGATAAAAAACCGGCTTCCCACCCAGAAAACCACGGGCGTGGTCAGGACGAACGTAATCATCAACACCAGCTGCCGGGGAATCCCCATGAGGAATGGAAACCAGTGCTGCATGGACCCCAGGAAGATCGGAACGCTCAGGACGGCGCCGGTGATGAAGCGCTTTTTCAGATCCCTGTATTCTTTGTCCCGTGCGGCACGAATCGGATCTTCGGTGCTCGCGTCCTGAACGCCCAGATAGTCATAGCCCTGATCGACCACCGTCTGCCGTAATGCCGCCTCGCCTCCCCAGACGGCGTTGTGCGTAACGGTCGCTTTCGCCGTGACGAGGTTCACGGCCACATCGGTCACGCCTTTCACATCCTTCAAGGCCGTTTCCACGCGCCGGACACAGGCGGCAAAAGTCATGCCCCCCACGGAGATCGTGGTCCGGCCGGCCGTATTTCTCTCAGACAACGTCGTACCCCGCTTTCCTGATTTTTTCTGCAATCACGGCCATATCCACGGGCGTCGTCTCTGCAAACGTTGCTTCGCCCGTCTCAAGGCTGACATGGACCCGATCGACGCCGTCGACGGCCTGCAACGCCTTGGAAACAGTCATCACGCAGTGACTGCAGGACATTCCTTTCACTTTGATCGTTTTCATCGTATCCTCCGCTGTATTTTTCCATTCTTTTTTTCGCGACCCCATCATAAGCTGCCTTAAAATAGTCATTCTGACGTCGTTTGTCACGATCATAATATTTTTTCCTGAAACCGTTTCGCTGCCTGAAAAAAGCCTTGATTCTCGAACGGAAGATGGTTATATTCAGTAAACTTTCTTCTCGGAGGGGCAAGGTGATTATTCGATGTTGGGGGGCGCGCGGGTCCATCCCCGTTTCGGGCCGGCAATATCTGAAATACGGGGGCGACACGCCCTGCATTGAAATCAGAACGAAGAACGACGACATCATCATTGTGGACGCCGGTTCCGGAATCCGGCGTCTGGGCAATTGGCTGATGGATGAGAAAAAGCGCGATTTCACGATGTTTTTTACGCATGGCCACTGGGATCACATCATGGGGTTCCCCTTTTTCAAACCCATTTACTTCAAGAATACAAAAATCACCATGTTCGGCTGTCCCTTCACACAGACTTCGGTGAAGTACATCATTTCCATCATTATGGCGGCGCCCAATTTCCCGGTCAATTTTGAAGATGTCAAAGCAAACATTGCCTATCATGAAAGCTGCGGTTTGGAATATGTGCTGAATTCCATGACCATCACCTCCATCCCCCTGAGCCATCCAAATCAGGGGGTCGGCTATAAATTCTGTGAAGACGGGAAAAGCTTTGTCTTCCTGACGGACAATGAACTGGGGCACAGGCATCGTGGCGGCATGGCTTTTAATGACTATCGCAAATTTTCAGCCGATGCCGATCTGCTGATCCACGATGCCGAATACGACAACAGCGAGTATAAAAAGAAAAAGACCTGGGGTCACTCAACCTACGGGGAAGCCCTGCAGTTGGCACAGGAAGCGGGCGTGAGACGCTTCGGGTTATATCATCACAATCAGGAAAGATCGGACCGGCAGGTGGATGCCTTTGTCAGGGACTGCAAGAAAACCCTCAGGCAGAGCCGCAGCGCCATGCAGTGCTTCGGCGTTCATCAGGATATGGAAATTGAATTATAAACGGAAAATATTCGATCCACCGCTTGCGAACCATTTTTCACCGGTTATGCAAATCGCTTAAAATAAGGAGAATGGAAATGCATCTGATCAAACCAGGCGAAAGACGAGTTGTTCTTGTCGGATTTTTTATGTTTGCAGCAGTTGTTTTTCTGATCCTTTCCCCGGGAACGGTCGGCGCCCACTCGCCAAGCGGCGTCACGCTTGGCTATGACACACCGACACAGACGCTGAAAGTATCCATCACGCACACCCGGTTCTCGGATAGCCACTATATCAATAAAGTGGAGATTAGAAAGAACGGCAACCTGGTCAGCCTGCAGGAGTACAAGAAACAGCCTGCCGAGACCGTCACCTATTCCTACAAGGTCACCGCCACCGCCGGTGACGCCCTTGAAGTCAGGGCTTATTGCAACAAATTCGGTTCCAAAGAAGAAACACTGACGGTCGGCCGACCCGGCAAGCCCGTCCCGAAATAGGATGTTTTTTTATCTCCACGCCGCTGCCATGAGCGTTGCATTCCTGCTCCTGGCCGCCGGCGCCGGGAAAAACACCGCTGGTCCGGAAGGATCACGCTGATCGTCGGCCTGGCCGCGATTCTGTCGGGACTGCGGACCGCTGATATAATCTGATAAGGGGGTTTCAGGCATGGCAAAAGACAAGGGTGCAAAAAAAGAATCCAAGAAGGCGCCCAGCAAAACGCCAAAAGAAAAAAAAGAGGCGAAAAAGCTGAAAAAAAGCTCTCCGGCCTGAATCATCCTGAGAGGGCTTAGGGCTTAGGGCTCCGTTTCATAAGTTCGGTTACGTATTTTGTAAATCCACATCGTTGATCATCGCGGGATCGGGTACAAATTGAACGTCACCGTAATCACGAAACGCTGTACTTGGCATTACCGGTGAAAAACGGACGGCAGGCGGATGACGGCACCTCAGCCGGACCAGTCAGATCCGGCCATAATCGTCTTCGGTCCGTTCAATATCGTCTTCCCCGAAATACTCTCCGGTCTGGACCTCGATAAATATCAGGGGAACCGGCCCTCCATTAGCAATCCGATGGATCTCTCCTTTCGGAATATTGACCGAATCGCCGCTTTTCACGAATAATTCCTTTTCTCCCAGCGTCGCCACGGCTTCGCCCCGGAGGACGAACCAGTGCTCGGCGCGGCGGCGATGACGCTGCAGACTCAGGCGTTCACCCGGATGGACGGTAATCCGTTTGATCTTGTGATCCGGTTCGTCCGAGAGGACCTCATAATAGCCCCAGGGACGCCGATCCGCTTCTTTGCACATGGCCGCTCCTCTCAAACGACCCGGCGCCGCAGATTGCACTCGTGCAGAACGGTCGCGGCGATCTCTTCCACAGACATGGTCGTGATGTTTATAAAGGGGATATCCTCATACTGAAAGAGGGTTTCCGCCAGGGCGACTTCCTGGCGGCACTGTTCGAACGAGGAGTAACGGCTGTCCGGGCGGCGGCGTGCGCGGATGTTATAGAGACGCTCCGGGCTGATGGTCAGCCCGAACAGCTTCCTCCGGAAGGGCGCCAGCACCGGCGGCAGGTACCCATCCTTGTTGACGAGGTCTTCCTCCGTGAGGGGGTAGTTAGCAGCGTAAATCCCGAACTGCAACCCCAGGTAGAGGCAGGTGGGGGTTTTCCCCGCTCGCGACACGCCGATCAGGATGATATCGGCCTTGTCGTATTCCTTGGTGGATGCGCCGTCGTCGTTGTACATGGCGTAGTTCACGGCATCGATGCGGAAGTTGTACGCGGTATCGTTCACCATACCGTGATAGCGGCCGACCGTGTGCGAAGACGTTGTGCGGAGTTCCTCTTCCAGGCGGCCCATATAGGTGTCGAAAAAATCAAAAACCACCCCCTTGCCGGTCATGATCATCTGCCGGATATCGTCGTTGATCAGGGTGCTGAAGATGATGGGCTTGGCGCCGCTCTGCTGCTCCGCATTGTTGATCTGCATGACGGCGAACCGCGCCTTCTCCAGGGTATCCACGAACGGCAGTGTTACTTGATAGAATTGCAGATGTTCAAACTGCGTGAGCAGGCTCTGGCCCAGCGTCTCCGCAGAAATGGCCGTCCGGTCGGAAATAAAAAAAATGGTGCGTCTTTTCGTCATCATTGTTTCAGCGGTCCTGCAAAGCGCCGACTATATCATCTCCAGAACGCAGGCCAGAGAGACTCCACCGCCGCCGCAAAGCGTCGCCAGTCCCAGCGTCTTGCCCCGCTTCTTCAGGGTGTGCAGCAGCGTGACCATGATGCGGCATCCCGTGGCGCCCACCGGATGGCCCAGGCCGCATCCGGAGCCGTTGACGTTGGCGATCTCGCGGTTCAGCCCGAGCTCCCTCTCACAACCCAGATACTGCGCGGCAAAGGCCTCGTTGAGTTCGATGAGTTCAAAGTCCTGGAGCTTCATCCCGGATCTGGACAGCAAATCCTTGACCGCCGGAACCGGGCTCAGCCCCATGACCGACGGATGGCAGCCGCCGCGCCCGAAAGCCTTGATGCGGGCGATGGGTTTCAGGCCCAGTTCTTTGGCTTTATCGGCCGACATGAGCACCATGGCGCTGGCGCCGTCGTTGATGCCTGACGCATTGCCCGCCGTGACCTTGCCGATCTTCGGCAGAAACGCGGGCGGCAGCTTGGCCAGGTCGTCCCTCGTCAGCCCCGGACGGAAATGTTCGTCCCTGTCGAAGATCACCGGCGGTTTGCCTTTCT
Source organism: Syntrophales bacterium (assembly GCA_030656035.1). GTDB lineage: Bacteria > Desulfobacterota > Syntrophia > Syntrophales > Fen-1087 > JAPLJM01. The sequence goes on along the minus strand of JAUSOK010000014.1, from coordinate 23,133 downwards.
TCTGGGGCAGCTCAACAGGAACGATTTCCTCCTTGAAGTCGCCTTCTTTCGTGGCCCGTTCCACGTTGTTGTGGCTGCGCAGGGCAACCTCGTCGATCTCTTCGCGGCTCAGATTGTGTTTATAGGCGACCAGTTCCGCCGTAATGCCCATGATGTAGGGTTTGCCCCGGAAGCTGTCGACCACCGGTCCGTCCTTGATCGGGCCCTGTTCGAGGCCCGGCAGGAGGTGGGAGCCGGCATGGAGGCCATGCACAAGATTATCCACAAACACCTGGTCCTGAAAACGGCATCCCCAGCGCGCCGCCGGAACCGAATAAGCTGCACCGGACATGTGCTCCATACCGCCGGCCAGGATAATATCCGCCATTTCGCCCCGGATCAGGGCCATGCCGGATAAAACGGCCTCCATGCCGGAAATGCAGACGCGGTTGACCGTAACCGCCGTGACCGTATCGGGAATACCGGCCATCAGCGCGGCAACGCGGGCCGAGTTCAGGCCGTCGACTGGTTCCATGCAGCAGCCGAAACGGACATCGTCGATCATGGCCGGATCAATGCCCGCCCGCTTGACGGCCTCTTTCATGACAATGCTGCCGAGGACGGGCGTGTTCAAGTCTTTGAGGGCGCCGCCAAACCCTCCGATGGCGGTGCGACAGGCAGAAACGATAACGACGTCTTTCATTGCAAAATCTCCTTTTATGATTTGTGATGATCAGCAAATAGATTCATTGACACCGGGACTCATAATATAAGACTTGCCTGATGTCAATCAGGATGATTGCATGGCGGATGTTCATCGTCGTCATTGACATCTTTGCAAAAAAAGGATAATGAAGAGCCCGATACAAACGAATTCACCACGAGCGAGGTTGCGCGATGAACGACATATTCAAGGCTGTCCGGATCAGCGATCACGTCTGGTGGGTCGGCGCCATCGACTGGAACATCCGGGACTTTCACGGCTACATGACCAAGCGGGGCAGCACGTACAATGCCTATCTGATCCTGGCGGACAAGGTGACGCTGATGGACACGGTTCGCGCCCCCTTCCGGAACGAGATGATAGCGCGCATTGCCTCGGTCATCGACCCCGGAGATATCCAATACATCGTTTCGAACCACTCCGAAATGGACCACTCAGGCTGCCTGCCCGAGATCATCGACGCCGTCAGGCCGGAAAAGATTTACACCTCCGTCATGGGAGCCAAAACGCTCCGGGAAATCTTTCACCGGGATCTGCCGCTGATCCCGCTCAAAGACGGGGAGAGCCTGAGCCTGGGCAACATGACGCTGACTTTCCTCGAAACCCGCATGCTGCACTGGCCCGACAGCATGTTCAGCTATCTGGCAGAGGAGCAGGTGCTCTTTTCGCAGGACGCCTTCGGAATGCATCTGGCGTCTTCCCAGCGATTCGATGGCGGGATGGACCCTGCTGTCCTGCGTTACGAAGCGGCCACCTACTTTGCAAACATCCTGACGCCTTACGCGGCCCTGATCACCAAACTGCTCGCACGCGTGGCCGCCGCCGAACTGCAATTCAAAATCATCGCGCCGGATCACGGCCCCGTCTGGCGCAAGGATATCCAGGGAATTTTGACCCGTTACGCGGAATGGGCGGCTCAAAAGCCGACGCGCAAGGCCGTGGTCGTGTACGGCACCATGTGGCACAGCACGGAAAAGATGGCCCTGGCCATCACGGAGGGCCTGACCGCCGGCGGCATCGAGGTCAAGCTGATGTCCATGGATACCTGTCACCGCAGCGACGTGGCCTATGAAATTCTGGATGCGGGAGCGCTGATCGCGGGGTCGTCCACGCTTAACAACAACATGCTGCCCGGCATGGCCGACGTTCTGACCTATCTGAAGGGGCTCAAACCGAAGAATCTGCTTGGTGCGGCTTTCGGTTCCTACGGATGGAGCGGCGAGGCGCCCCGCCAGATCCAGGAGGTGCTCTCGGAAATGAAGGTTGAACTCGTCGGCGACCCCATTCAGACCCGTCACTGCCCGGACCAGGCCGTACTTGACCGGTGCCGCGATCTGGGACGGCTGATTGCAGAAAAATTGCATGAACCGTCATTGATCCTTCCAATGGAATAAGGAAATGCAAAAGGATGATTCATCATGCAAAAGTATGTCTGTGACGTCTGTGGTTACATCTATAACCCCGTGAAAGGCGACCCCGACAACGATATCCCGAAGGGAACGGCCTTCGAGGACCTTCCCGAAGACTGGACCTGTCCGATCTGCGGTTCCGGCAAGGATGTGTTTTCTCCGGAATAAAGAACAACTGGAAATATCCGAAAGGAGACCGGCTACATGGACACAAAGTCAGCTCTTCACATGGCCTATACCGGCGAGGCCAAGGCGGCGCTCCGGTTAAAGGTTTATGCCGAAAAGGCGGAAAGGGAAGGATATGCGCAGATGGCCAAACTCTTCCGGGTCATTGCCTTTTCCGAAGAAATCCACGGCAGCCGCGCCTTGAGACTGCTCCGGGAAGTGAAAAGCACGGAAGAGAATCTCGCCGCCAGCTTCGAATCGGAAACGCATGTGGCGGACGTGGCCTATGACCAGTTCGTCAAGCAGGCCGAGGCGGAAGGCAACAAGGCCGCGGTCCTGCATTTCAGCCAGAGCCGGGATGTGGAGGAAATTCACGCCAAGCTCTACAAGGAAGCCATGAATCACTTCATGGAAGAGCGAGAGGCCGCCTATTGCGTCTGCAAGGTCTGCGGCTACGTTGCGGACGGCGTTCTGCCCGAGACATGTCCCGTCTGCAATGCCGACAAGGAGCAGTTCGTCAAGTTCGATTGATCCCGTGGTAACAGACAAGGTTGTTCAGTGAGGAAGTCGTCATGAGTGGAATATTGCTGCGCTGGCTGATTCTGACGGCCGCGATCCTTTCCGCCGCCTATCTGATAAACGGCATCGAGGTCCGCGATTTCCTGTCCGCATTTCTGGCGGCGGCAGTCCTGGGCATTCTGAACGCCGTCTTCAGACCGCTTCTGATCCTGCTGACCCTTCCGCTCAACATCCTTTCCCTGGGCCTGTTCACCTTCGTGATCAACGCCTTCCTGCTGAAGACGGCTTCCGGCGTGATTCCCGGGTTCGAGGTCCACGGCTTCTGGACGGCCCTGTTCGGCGCCCTGATCATCACGCTCGTGAGCGGGCTGCTGAACGTCCTGACCAGCAAGAAACATGGCCGCGGGGCCCCGGGCTCTCAGGCGCAGGGCCGTGGGGATGACGTCATCGACCTCAAGCGAAAGGGCGACGACCGATGGTCATAACCGGCGCGACGGACCTGACCCCGGCCATGCGGCAGTACCTCGATATCAAAAGCCGCTACCCAGACTGCATCCTGCTGTTCCGCATGGGCGACTTCTATGAGATGTTTTTCGAGGATGCCGTTACCGCAGCAAAAGTGTTGGACATTACACTGACTTCGAGAAACAAGGGCAAGGAGGACAGCATCCCCCTCTGCGGCTTTCCCTACCACGCCGTTTCTGTTTACCTGGCAAAGCTCATCGATGCGGGATTCAAGGCCGCAATCTGCGAACAGGTGGAAGACCCGAAGCTGGCCAAGGGGGTGGTTAAAAGGGAAGTCGTGCGTGTCGTCACGCCCGGCCTGGTCGTGGATACGGACAATCTCCAGGCCAAGGAAAACAATTTCCTCGCGTCGCTCTGTTTTCAGGATCACCATTTCGGACTGGCCTTTCTGGACATCTCGACCGGCGAGTTCCGCGTCACCGAATCGGCCCAGGCCGAATTTCTGCTCATGGAAATCAGCGGACTTTCTTTCCGTGAAATCCTGATCGAGCAAAATACGGCCGAAAACCGCCTGCTGAAGGGCTACCTGAAAGAAAAAAAAGACTGCCGGATCAACACCTTTGGCGTGGACTACTTTGACTTGCCGGCGGCCGGCAACCGCCTGAAGCGCTATTTTGACGCCGCCATGCTCGCGCAGGTCGGCCTGGACCGTCATCCTGCCATGGCCTGCGCCGCCGGGGCTATCCTGCACTATATCGAAGAGACGCAGAAGGACCCGCTGCGCCACATCAACCGGATCGAACGGTATCAGACGGACGAGTATCTGGTGCTGGACGACATTGCCAAGCGGAATCTCGAATTATTCAGCACGATTACGGATAACCGCAAGGAGGGCAGCCTCTTTCACTGCCTCGATCAGACGGTCACGGCACTGGGCGCGCGGCGCCTGCGCTGGTGGCTGTCCTATCCGCTCTTGAACCCGGCGCGCATCCGGGAGCGGCTCGCCGCCGTCGCCGAGTTCAAGGATCACCACCTGCTGCGCGAGAACCTGCGCCGGAATCTTAAAAACGTCTATGATATCGAAAGGCTGGGGGCCCGCATCGCCATGGGCCTGGCCAATGCGAGGGATCTCAACGCCCTGAAGACGTCGTTGCAGGCCCTGCCGGAGATCCGGAACATCGTTCGGGAGCTGACGTCCCCCCTGCTCCGATGCCTCGACGCCGCGCTCGATGAGATGCCGGATCTGTGCGAATGCATCGAGAAAACCATCGCGGATGATCCGCCGGCCACCCTGCGGGAGGGCGGCATGATCCGGGAGGGCGTCGATCCGGAACTCGATCGTCTGCTCACGGCGACCCGCGACGGGAAAAAGTGGATCGCGGCCCTCGAAGACCGGGAGCGCAAGCGCACGGGGATTTCCTCCCTGAAGGTCGGCTTCAACCAGGTTTTCGGTTATTACATCGAAATCACGCGGTCAAACGCGGGCCTGGCGCCGGCGGACTACATCCGCAAGCAGACGCTCGTGAACGCCGAACGCTACATCAACCAGGAACTCAAGGAATACGAACACACGGTGCTCAACGCCCAGGAGCGGGCGCGCGAACGCGAGTATGACCTGTTTGTCGCTATCAGAACGGATATCGCAAAAGAAATCAAGCGGATACAGACAACGGCCGCCGCGCTCGCCGACCTGGACGCACTGGCTGCACTGGCCGAGGCGGCTGAGCGCTACAATTACTGCTGTCCTGTCGTGGACGACGAAGACGTCATCGAGATCGCCGACGGCAGGCATCCCGTCGTGGAAAGGATGGGACTTGCGGACGGTTTCGTGCCGAACGACTGCCGGCTCGATCTGGAGCAAAACCGCCTGCTGATCATTACGGGTCCCAACATGGCCGGAAAATCCACCTACATCCGGCAGTGCGCCCTCATTGTACTCATGGCGCAGATGGGCAGTTTCGTCCCGGCGGCCCGGGCGCGGATCGGCGTGACAGACCGGATTTTCACACGTATCGGCGCGGCCGACAGCCTGAGCCGGGGCCAGAGCACGTTCATGGTGGAGATGAACGAGGTCGCCCACATCCTGAAACACGCGACCCGGCGAAGCCTGATTATCCTCGACGAGGTCGGACGCGGCACGAGCACCTTCGACGGCGTCAGCATCGCCTGGGCCGTGGCGGAATATCTCCATGACGCCGGCCATCTGGGGTCCAGGACCCTCTTTGCGACCCACTACCACCAGCTCACGGAACTGGAGGCCGCCAAAACCGGCGTCAGGAATTTCAACATCGCCGTCAAGGAATGGGGGGACCGCATTATCTTCCTGCGCAAAATCATGGCGGGCGGTACGAACCGCAGCTACGGCATTCAGGTGGCGCGGATCGCCGGCGTCCCGGAAGCGGTCATCGCCAGGGCCGGAGAAATTCTGAATAATCTGGAAAAGGGGGAGATGGACGAAGCGGGGCAACCGAGAATCGCCCGCAGCCGCAAGGCGGCCCCAAAGAGCAGGCATCAGTTGAGCCTGTTCATGGACGATGAAGCCCTGATTATCGACGAACTCCGTAACACGGATATCATGAACCTGACGCCCGTGGAGGCCCTGAACCGCCTGAGCTGCTGGCAGGAAAAACTGAAGAAGAACTCTTGACGGCTTTCTACTTGATGCACACCCGCCGGACCTGCTTGAAGTCCGTGAACCCCTTGAGCGATTTGAAAATCCCGTCCTGCAGCAGCGTCGTCATGCCCTGGCCGATGGCCACTTCGCGCATCTCTTCCACCGTCGCATGTTTCTGGATCAGTCTTTTGATCTCATCGGTGCCGACCAGCAGTTCATGAATGCCCATGCGCCCCCTGTACCCCGATTTGTCGCAGACATCGCAACCTTTGGGCCGGTACATGATAAAATCGTCCGTATAGGGGATATTGAGTTTTGCAAATTGCTCGCGGTCATAGCTTTCGACCACTTCCTCGAATTCGTCGGGGGATGGATGAAAAGCTTCCTTACAGTTCTTGCAGAGCGTCCGCACGAGCCGCTGGGCCAGAATGCCCAGCAACGCGTCGGCAAAATTCAGCGGGTCGATTCCCATGTCCAGCAGACGCGTGATGGTTTCGGGGGCGCTGTTGGTGTGCAGCGTGCTTAAAACAAGGTGCCCGGTCAGGGAGGCTTCCACGCCCGTTTTGGCCGTTTCAAAATCGCGCATTTCACCGACCATGATCACGTCGGGGTCCGCCCGCAGGAAGGCCCGCATGGCGGCGGCGAAGTCAAAGCCGATCTTGGGCTGCACCTGCACCTGGCGCAGGCCGTACTGGGTTATCTCCACGGGGTCCTCCGCCGTCCATATCTTGCGGTCCGGCTTGTTGATATAGGCCAGGGCCGCATGCAGCGTCGTCGTCTTCCCGGAACCCGTGGGCCCCACGACGAGGATCATGCCGTAGGGTTTTTCGAGTATTTTCAACATTTCCTTGTGGTTGCGCTCAGACAACCCCATGGCATCCAGCGGCATGGTCGCCCCCTTGGCCAGGATTCTCATGACCACGTCCTCCACCCCCCCCTGGGTGGGGATCGTAGCGACGCGCAGCTCGATCTCATCGCCGTTGGGCCGCTTGAATTTAATCTTGCCGTCCTGAGGGATTCTTCTGATGGTAATGTCCAGATTGGACATGATCTTGATCCGCGAGATCATGGCCGCCCGGTAGCTGTAGGGAAGCGTCTGATAAAGGGCGCAGTCGCCGTCCACGCGGTAGCGGACCTCGACATTGCGCTTGGCCACATTGGGTTCGATATGGATGTCCGACGAGCGACGGTTGTAGGCGTCGTTGATGACTTTATTCACGAGCTGCATGATCACGCTGTCCGACTCCGTGACCACTTCCCCTTCTTCCTCTTCCGTCTCCTCTTCATCGTCCATTTTCCCCAGAAGGTCGCTAATGGTGGATTCGTCTTCCGGCGACTGGTAAAAATAATTGATATATTTAATAATGTCTTCCGGCAAGGCGACGTCATACCTGATCGACTTGTTCTTCAGCAGGCTTTCAATGGCGTCCCGCTTCAGAATATTGTTCGGATCATCCACCAGGATGCGGAGGGTCCCTTCCTTTTTCTCCAGGGGGACCCACAATTCACGGGAGAGGTATTCCTTCTTGAGATTTTTCAACAGATCGACCGGGATGGGGTGCTTGTCATTGAACTGCTCAAACTTGCAGCGGTAGAATTCTTCAAAGCCCTTCCCTATATCCTCCTTGGATATCTTGTATTTTCTGATCAGGAAGGCTTCCATGGTCTCTTTCTGCTCCCGGGACTCCTCCCAGGCGCCGTCCAGTTCTTCCTCCTTGAGCAGTCCCCGGCTGACGAGATAATCGAACTTTGTTTTCCGCCTGCGGGCGAAGCGTTCATGGTTATAGAAGGCAACGCCCAGGACCTCGCAGATCTCCTTCAGAAAACCGGTCTCATCATCGGAGAACCGGCCGAGCGTCTCCTTCTTCTTGTTGAGGATCTGAACGACGCCCATGAGGATCTTGTTATGGCAGATCGGTGCGGCCAGGATCTGGCGGGTCCGGAAACCCGATTTTTTATCCCAGCTGATATCAAAATTCAGGTCCGCATGGATCTTTTTCAGTTCGTTCGTCTCGTAGGCGTCGGCGATATTGATGTTGTTGCCCGTATTGGCCACATAGCCGGCGATGCTCTTGTTGTTGATGGCAACACGGATTTCCCGGATCTCGGAACCGACCAGAAACATGGAATAAATTTCGTTCCGCAGCCGGTCCACCACATAGATCGTGATCGCATGGGCGTCGAAGAGGGACAGAATACCGTCCCTTAAGTCCACCAGAATTTGCTTGACGTTCTGAGCCGCATGGATCCGATTGGTGATGTCCTGGAGCCGTTTGCGAACAATGAGTTGCTCTTCCAGCCTGCCGATATCGGGCGTTGCTGCTGCAATATGTTCTGCCATAGGTTACCTTTCCCGCCCTTACACTTCTGTGACAATTTTTGAAAAGTCGGCAATCCGATGAAACAAGTCGGAAATTTCTTTCAACAGGGACAGTCTGTTTAATTTCACTTTTTCGTCTTTGGCCATGACCAGAACGGCGTCAAAAAACGCATCCACGGGTTTGCGCAGACGGGCCAGCTGGATCAGGGCCTGTGCATAATCCCCGCCGGCAATCTGCCGAACAGCTATTTCGCCGATGGCCCGACAGGCCTCGTAAAGGGCTTTTTCCGCTTCCGCTTCAAACAGGGCGGGGTCCACGGCGCCGCCCCGGAAATCTTTCAGGATATTGCCGACGCGCTTGAAGGCGATGGCCAGGGGTTGAAAGTCCTCATGAGACTTGAAGGCCTCCATAGCTTCGATTTTCTGCACGGCGTCAACCAGATGCGCGGCGCCCGCAGCCAGAACGGCGTCCACCACATCATAGGGATGTCCCTGGGAAATCAGCAGATTCTCGAACCGGGCGCGGAAGAATTCCAGCACATCGGCCCGAACCTCAGCTGCCGGCCGCCTGAGCTTGCCGTCCAGGATGTCCAGGCTCTTATCGATCCATTCCGTCAGCGTCAGCGGATACTTTTTGTGCAGGATAATATTGATAATGCCGAGGGCCTGGCGTCGCAGGGCATATGGATCGGCCGTGCCGGTCGGAATCAGGTTGACGCCGAAGAAACCCACGATCGTGTCCAGCTTGTCGGCGATGCTGACAATGGCCCCTTCATCGGTTTCCGGAAGGGCGCCGCCGGCCGCGATCGGAAGGTAGTGTTCGCAGATGGCTGCAGCCACTACGGGATTTTCACCGGCCAGCAGGGCGTACTCGCGACCCATGATTCCCTGGAGTTCGGTAAACTCGCAGACCATCTGTGTGTCCAGATCGGCCTTGGCCAGTACTGCCGTCCGGTCAACTGTTTCTTTCAGAGCGGGCCGGATCTCATCGGCAATCGCCGTCGCCAGCGCCCGGAACCGCATGACTTTTTCATAGGATGTTCCCAGCAGCGTATGAAAAACAACTTTCTTGAGATCCTCCACGCGCCGGTCCAGGGATATTTTCCGGTCCTCCTCAAAGAAGAACTTCGCGTCGGCCAGCCGGGCGCGGATGACTTTTTCGTTTCCGCGGGCCACCACGGCGGGATCACGGGGCAGCGTGTTGTTGACGGTCAGGAAGAAAGGCAAGAGCTTGCCGGCCGCGTCGATCACGGGGAAATATTTCTGGTGCGACATCATGGAGGTGACGAGCACCTCTTTCGGCAAACGCAGGTAGTTTTCGTCATAGCTGCCGCAGACGACGCTGGGATACTCCGTCAGATAGGTCACTTCCTGCAGCAGGCCGTCATTTTCGAGCGCCTGGCCGGACACGGCTGCCGCCGCTTTCGCCGTTTCCTCCCGGATGATCCTTTTTCTCTCCCCGGGATCCACGATCACAAAGTTCTCCCGCGTCACGGCCAGATAATCCTTGAAGTCCCTGACGGCCGCAAATTTCGGACTCATGAACCGGTGGCCGAAGGTCCGGTTCCCGCTTCGGATATTCTCGATCTGGAAATCAACGGTTTCTCCGCCGAACAGCGCGACGATCCAGTGAATTGGACGGGCAAAACGCAACTCGAAATGAGACCAGCGCATGGATTTTTTAAACGGGATAGACGGGATGAAGCGGACCAGCATGTCCGGCAGAAGGTTCTTCGTTTCCTCTCCGATGATCTCCTTCCGGACCAGGAGGTATTCCCCCTTGTCGGTCGTCACGCGCTGAAGCTCCGAAAAGACGAGCCCCTGTCCCTTGGCAAAGCCGAGCGCGGCTTTGGTGGGCTGACCCTGCTCGTCGAAGGCGACCCGCACTGCCGGTCCGAGCTTTTCCACGACCTGGTCGTCCTGTTTTTCGGCCACCTCTTCCACGCACAGGCAAAGCCTGCGGGGCGCGGCCATTGTTTTGACCTCGCCGTGCCTGATTCGCAAGGCCGCAAATTCCCTGCGGATTATCTCCGCCATATCCTTTTCTGCCGTCGGCAGGAAGGCGGCGGGAATTTCTTCCGTTCCGATTTCCAGTAACAGTTCCTTACCCATTCAACGCTCCAGTTTCACGAACGATCTCGATCCGTCAACAACATATAATATCGAGGTTTTACACGATCGACACCGCTGACCCATCACGATTTGATCAGCGGGTATCCCATCTGTTCCCTTTGTTTGAGGTATCCTTCCGCGCTCAACCGGGCCAGGTTCCGGACCCGGCCGATATAGCTGGTCCGTTCGGCCACGCTGATGGCGCCGCGCGCATTGAGCATGTTGAAGGCATGCGAGCACTTCAGACAGTGGTCATAGGTGGGCAGAACGAGTCCCTTTTCGGCCGCCCGGAGGCCTTCGGCTTCGTATATGTCGAAAAGTTTCCGCAGCATGTCCACGTCGGCCGTTTCAAAGTTGTACGTGGACCACTCCACCTCCCCCTGATGATGCACCTGGCCGTAGGTCACCCGATCGTTCCATTTCAGATCGTAAACATTGTCAATCCCTTGAATATACATGGCAATCCGTTCGATCCCGTAGGTCAGTTCCGCGCAAATCGGATTCAGATCAATGCCGCCGACCTGCTGGAAGTAGGTGAACTGGGTGATTTCCATGCCATCGAGCCAGACTTCCCAGCCCAGCCCCCAGGCCCCGACCGTAGGCGATTCCCAGTCGTCTTCCACAAACCGGATGTCATGATCCAGCGGGTCGATGCCGAAGCTTTTGAGGGAATCCAGGTAAAGTTCCTGGATATTCATGGGCGAGGGCTTCATGATCACCTGATACTGATAATAATGCTGCAGCCGGTTCGGATTTTCGCCGTAGCGTCCGTCCGTGGGCCGCCGCGACGGTTCCACATAAGCCACGTTCCAGGGCTCCGGTCCGAGCGCCCGCAGAAATGTCGCCGGATTGAAGGTTCCGGCGCCCACCTCCAGATCATAGGGCTGCTGAATGACACACCCCTGCCCGGCCCAGAATGCCTCGAGAGCCATGATCAATTCCTGAAAAGTCACGCTTGCCTCCTGCAAAACATTTGAAGCAGAATCATCTTTTATCAAATTTTAAAGCGGCCGCAACCTTTCGTTTGCGTAAACATACCCGAAGATCGTTGCATAACCCCTGAAAACTTTTCTGCCGGATTTCTAACATGAGCTAAAAAGGGTGTCAATATGAAAAGCTTTTAAAAAACAACTGTAGCGATACTGATCTTAGCAGGCGCTTCCATCCGGCAGAACGGAGAATCCTTCTTTGCGCGCCGCATATCTCAATCTCTTGTCAAGGCAGATAAACCGGCAAGCCGTTTCGGATTCGTCCGCCCAGATGATCGCCGCCGCAAGCTGCAGGGCGTCTGCCGCCCTTAACGGATGGGTCATGAGCAGGCGGGCGGCAATGCTGCGGATTTTTTCACCCGGAAGAACCTCGCTCCAGGCCTCGGACATCTGCCTGATGATTTCCAGCGCCTGATCCTCCTCCGAATCCGTTATCTTCCCTTCCCTCTGCGACCGTGACAGCGCCGAGCGGCATTCCAATACGGTTCCCCACCAGATAACCATCCCCATGTCTTTCAGGACGATTTCCTGCAGGACAGCAGAGCAAGATTCTTCGATAAAGAGCGGAATGATCGCGGAGGAATCCCAGAATATCATCGCGCTTCCTCTCTTTCCTGTTGCAGCGCCTTCAATACGGCGTCCTCATCATCTTTCGGCTTCGGGCGTTGCCAGAAATCCTCCGGGAGGCGTCCCGTACCGATTTTGATCAGGCCTGCTTTTTCGAGGCGAAGCAACCGATCGGGAATACTCGTCTCATCCCGATTGATGGGAACCAATCTGGCAATGGGGGTTCCTCTGTCCGTCACGATGATTTCTTCACCGGCCTTCACATTCGCCAGGTATCCGCTCAGAAAGGTCTTCAACTGGGATACTGCCGCTGTTTTCATATCACACCTCCATGACTTATGATTCATGGTCATTATAGTCTTTAATATCAGTCCTGGCAAATCATATAATGGTTGGACTTGCAGGCTTAGGAAGGCCGATTTTGCGGACCTGATGGAAAACCTGGAGGGACTTCAGCTCCTTGCCCAGCAGATGCCGGATAAAGTGCATCAGTATGTTCCTGCTTTCCTGGATGGACCGTTCCGACATGATCAGCCGGTTCATCTTTGTCATGTCCATGTCCCGGCTCATGAGCAGGGTCTTCACGGTCCCGGGCGAGACCGGCAGAGATGCTTCGCCGATCTGCCGGCAGGCGCCGCAACGGATACCACCGGCGCGCACGTGGAACTGATAAGTATCGTCGCCGTTCAAGGGCGCCTGACAAGCGACGCACCGGTCCAGAACCGGTTGATAGCCGACACACTTGAGCAGACGGATTTCAAAGAAGCGCAGCAGGGTCTCGGCGCAATCGTCGCCGTCGATCTGCTCGAGAAAATCATGCAGCAACTGAAATAATTCCACATTTTTCTTGTCTTCTAACGTAAATTGATCCGTCAATTCGATCAGATAGGAAGACATCAGTGTTTTTTCGAGGTCCTGCCGGATGTTTTCGAAATGACGGTGGACGCGGCTTTCTTCGATGAGCGCCAGGCTGTCCCGGCCCTTCCGGGAAAATACGATATGAGAACAGCAGAAAAGCTCCAGGGTGTTGGCAAAGCGTTTGCGGCTCCGCCGGGCCCCTTTGGCGATGCCGCGGAGTTTTCCGTGGTCGCGGGTGTAGAAGGTGACGATCCGGTCTGATTCGCCATAATCAAGGGACCGCAAGAGAATGGCTTCGGTCTTATGGCTGGTGCGCGTGTTCATGGTTGACGGCTCCGTAAAAAGTCCGGATGCTTGGGGACATGACAGAGTCGTGTCCCCATACTGCATCCTTCGTCACTGCGGCGTACGTCCAGGTACGCCTCATGGGGACATGACAGAGTCGTGTCCCCATACTGCGCGCCTTGCCTGCGGAGCTTTTTACGAAGCCGTCCTGAATTCAACTTTTTTTCGGCTTTCTGCGTGTTCATGGTTCGTGGTGTCTGATTTTGCCGCCCACGATGGTCATAACGGATTTCCCCTTCATGTCCCAGCCGTGAAAGGGGGTGTTGCGGCCCCTGGAACGAAAACGGTCCCGGTCCACCGTCCAGACGGCGGCCGGGTCGATAACGGTCACGTCGGCGACGGCGCCGGCTTTCAGGGTCCCCCCGGGAATTCTCAGAATCCGGGCCGGCGCCGTGCTCATCTTCCGGATCAGCTGATCCAGTGTGAGTATTCCGTCCGAAACAAGTTTGAGGCTCAATCCCAGCGACGTTTCCAGGGCCACCATCCCGAACGCGGCCTCGTCGAATTCCACGTCCTTGTCGGTCATGGCATGGGGTGCATGATCGCCGGCGATGACATCAATCGTGCCGTCGCGCAGACCTTCCCTGACGGCCGCGACATCCTCGACGCCCCTAAGCGGCGGGTTCACCTTGGCATTGACGTCAAATTCCCGGACGGCCTCATCGGTCAGTGTGAAATAATGGGGGGCCGTTTCGGCGGTCACGCGGATACCTCTGACCTTGGCCTCCCGAATCAGGCGGACGGTCCCTGCGGTGCTTACATGGGCGATATGAATGGCCGTCCCCGTGAACTCGGCAATTAATATGTCCCGGGCCGCCATCACCTCCTCGGCCATGCTCGGAATTCCATGCAGCCCCAGCTCCGTGGATACGAACCCCTCATTCATGGCCCCTCCGGCCGATAAGTGGAGGTCTTCACAGTGAGAAATCACGGGCATATCCAGAGAACAGGCGTATTCCATCGCCCGGCGCATCAGGGCGGCGTTCATGACCGGCTTGCCGTCATCGGAAAAAGCCACAGCGCCGGCGTCCTTGAGATCCCAGAATTCGGCCAGCGCGGCGCCTTCTGATCTCCGGCTGATTGCCGCGACCGGATAGACGTGACAGAGATTGCATTCCCGCGCCCTGCGGATGATGGACTCGGTCACGGAACGGTTGTCGTTCACGGGGTTCGTATTGGGCATGCAGGCCACTGCCGTGAAGCCGCCCGCCGCCGCCGCTTCGCATCCCGTTTGAATGGTCTCCTTATACTCGAATCCCGGCTCTCGCAGATGGGTGTGCATGTCGATCAACCCGGGAACGACGATTTTCCCGCGCAGATCGAGCGTTTTGAGGGTCGAGGGCGATTCTTCTCCGTTTTGCGTTTTCGCCTTGTAGATATTTTTGCCCATCCGGACGATTTTTCCGTTCTCGATCAGGATGTCTATTTTTTCGTCGATCGGCTGGGAAGGATCGACAACTCGCGCGCCCCGCAGCAACAGTCTCATGCTTTGCCTCCCGACAACAGATAGAGCAATGCCATCCGGACCGCCACGCCGTTGGTCACCTGCTCCAGAATCACGGAAGCGGGTCCGTCGGCGATATCCGGGGCAATCTCGATCCCCCGGTTGATCGGCCCCGGATGCATGACCAGCACATCGTCCTTGGCCAGCCGGATGTTCTTGCGGTTCAGGCCGAAATATTTGGCGTATTCTCGCAGGGACGGAAAAATGTTCTGATGCTCGCGCTCCATCTGTATCCGCAGCATCATGATGATGTCGGCGCCCCGGATGGCGTCTTCGATACGGTGATGCACCGTCACCCCCATCTGTTCGATGAACCGGGGAAGCATCGTCGCCGGCCCGGCCACGGCCACCTGCGCCCCCATCCGGGTCAGACCGTAAATGTTCGACCGGGCGACGCGGCTGTGCGCAATGTCGCCGACAATGGCCGCTTTCAGGCCGGCGATCCGCCCTTTTTTCGCCTTGATGGTCATCATATCCAGCAGGGCCTGGGTGGGATGTTCATGGGCGCCGTCGCCGGCGTTGATGACGGACTGTCTGATCCGCTTCGCCAGCAGATGGGGCGCCCCGGAGGCGCCGTGGCGGATCACAATGACGTCCGGGTTCATGGCCTCCAGATTCCGGGCCATGTCGATGAGCGTCTCCCCTTTGACGGCGCTGCTGGTGGACGCGGAAATGTTGATCGTATCCGCGCTGAGCCGCTTTCCGGCGATTTCAAAGGATGTCCGCGTGCGCGTGCTGGGTTCCATAAAAAGGTTGATGATCATCTTGCCGCGCAGGGTGGGGACTTTCTTGATTTCCCGTGTGGACACCTCGATGAAGGATTCCGCCGTATCCAGGATCAGATTGATTTCATCAATCGAGAGGTCCTTCATCCCCAGAAGATCTTTTTTCGTCAGTCTCATGACATCATCCTGTCAGGGGTTTTCTTCAATAATGACCTCATCCCGGCCGCTTTTCTCCTTCAGACTCACCGTCACCGCTTCCCAGAGGGAGGAGGGCAGATTCTTGCCGACAAAATCGGCCCGGATCGGCAGTTCGCGGTGGCCCCGGTCGATCAGCACGGCCAGTTGAATGAGCTTCGGGCGGCCAAAGTCAATCAGGGCGTCCATGGCTGCCCGGATCGTCCGCCCCGTGAAAAGGACGTCGTCGATGAGAACGACTATCTTATCGTCCAGGGAAAAAGGGATGTCCGTCTTTCCGAGCCTCGGTTTTCTATTGCTCGTCCGCAGGTCGTCCCGGTAGAGGGTAATATCGAGAACGCCCATGGGGACATCCGCCCCTTCAATCCGGCTGATCTTTTTCTTCAGTCTCTCGGCGAGAAAGACGCCGCCGGTTTGTATGCCCACCAGCACCATGTCCTCGACGCCCTTGTTCCTTTCGAGGAGTTCGTAAGCGACCCGCGTCAGCGACCGGTCGATCCCGTCCGCATCCATGACCACTTTTTTTGCATTCATCGGCCCGCACCGCTAAAAAAAAGCCTTCCCGTCATCATGGGAAGGCTCACTAAGTCAATTCTGCCTGAGTTCCTTTGTTTCATTTTCCTTTCCTTTCATGATCTCTCCGGATCATGTTAAAAGGCCGCTTGTCTTCAATCGGTACCGGCGCTTGCCATACATCAAAACATCTCCTCGTGTCAAGCCAAATCAAGGCCGTCGGGAAAACCTGCATTCGTGTCGTCCTGTTCGAAAGGGGAGGCTTTGCCCTCACTCATGGAGCAGCCTGAACAGCCGATTCCAGCGGACATTGCCGCCCTCGCGATTCCAGGACCAGTAAATGATCATCGCTTTTCCCAGAACGTCCTTCATGTCAACGACCCCCCAGAACCGGCTGTCATAGCTCTTGTCCCGGTTGTCTCCCATGGTGAACAGGGCGCCCTGGGGAACCTTGAGGGGGCCGAAGTTATCGCGGGGCTGGATGGCTCCCGGAATCACGAAATCGTCCGCATAAACGCCATGGCTATCTTGATAGGGAAGACCGTTCAGAAAAATTTTTTTATTCCTGATTTCAATGGTGTCTCCGCCGACGCCGATCACGCGCTTGATAAAATCCTTGGAGCGGTCTTCCGGATAGATAAAGACCACCACATCCCCCCGCTTCGGCTCACTGACGGAGATCAGGGTTTTCCGGACAAAGGGGATCTTGACGCCATAGATAAATTTATTCACCAGCAGATGATCGCCGATCAGCAGGGTCGGCTTCATGGAACCGGAAGGAATCTTGAAGGCCTGAACCACAAAGGTTCTGATAAAAAAAGCGATCAGGATTGCAATGATGATCGCCTCTACATATTCAATAAATTTGGATTTTGTTCTGACCATCAGCAAATCCCTTTACGAGTATATTTGAAATAACGCAATGGCGGCCATCGTAACGGATAGAAGCCCCTTTACAGCAACGCCGGCCATTCTTCCGAGCATCGCGCCGAGGCCGGCCCGGAAGGACGGCTTCAGCTTCCGGCGTTGGAGCATCTCGGCGGCGAAGACCGCCACGCCGCCTCCCAGAAAGATCCCAATCAGGGTTCCCAAACCCAGAAAAAAAGGGGTCAGGATGATGGCTCCCGCCAGGCTGCCGATCAGGGCGGCCCACATCCCCCCCCGGGAGGAACCGAACCGGACGGCGCTTGCCATACCCAGCAAAAAATCAAGCAGTTCCGCCACAATGGCCATCGCCACCAGAATCAGGATCACCTTGAATCCGATCTGGGCAAAACCGGTCGCCAGCGCGTAAGCCATGACATCGAAAACGATGAGTACGGTCCCCGGCAACCCGAGGACAGTCAAAAATATTCCCAGAAAAAGAACCAGTATAAAAACCGTCAGGCCGGCCATTTCTAAAGGGAACAATTTATTTCTTCCTCTTGGACCTGGAGGGTCTGTAACGTTCCCACGCCAGGACGATGGGGCTGGCGACAAAAATGGAGGAATATGTCCCCACGACGACCCCCACCAGCAGGGCAAATGAGAAGTCGTGGATCACCGCGCCACCGAGAAAGAACAGGGACAGCAACACGAGAAAGACCGTGAAGGACATCAGGATCGTCCGGCTCAGCGTCTGGTTGATACTGTCATTGATGACCTGCACGAGCGGCTGTTTGATGTTTTTCCTGGCATTTTCCCGGATCCGGTCGAAGACCACGATGGTATCGTTGATGGAATAACCGATAATGGTCAGCAGGGCCGCAACAATGGTCAGATCGAATTCCTTGTTGAGCAGGGACATCACGCCGATGGTGATCGTCGTATCGTGCACCAGAGCCAGTATTCCCCCCACGGCATAACGGAATTCGAACCGCCAGGCAATGTAGGCGAGCATGCCGATCCATGAAAAGACAATGGCGAATATGGCCTTTCGCGTCAGGTCCTTGCCGACTTTGGGGCCCACCATCTCCACACGGCGCACTTCAAAGGCCCCCGGACCGAGGGCCGTCCGGAGGCTTTCAGTGATCATCGCAGTCAGTTCGTTGCCGCCTGCGGCGACGTCTCCGATCCGGATGACCACCTCGCGGTCGCCGAAGGGTTGAATGACGACGCTCTGCAGGCCGATCGGCTTGAAGGCGTTTCGGATCTGCTCCGTCGATGTTTCTTTTTGAAATTTGAGCTGCACGAGCGTGCCGCCGGCAAAGTCGATGCCGTAATTGAGACCGCCGTGCCAGATGACCGACGCGAAGCTGATGACCATCGCGGCGACGGAAATCCCGAAGGCGAGCTTCATTTTTCCCACAAAGTCAAAATTTATTCCCGATTTGATGAATTCCATTATTTTCTTTCCCGCAGAAGTTGTGCGTTCATCGTCTGTTTCGTGCATCCTCCCAAAATGGACGGCGCCTGGCGGTCCCGGCGTCAGATGCTGATCGAGCTGATTTTTCTGTTCCAGACAAAAAAATCGAAGATAATTCTCGTGATAAAAATGGCCGTAAAGATGCTGACAACGATCCCGATGCTGAGCGTCACGGCAAATCCCTTCACCGGTCCGGTTCCGAATCCGAACAGAAACAGCGCCGCAATCAATGTGGTCGTATTGGCGTCCAGAATCGTGACAAAGGCTTTGGAATAGCCGGCGTCGATCGCCGCCCGCGGCGTCTTGCCGAGGCGCAGTTCTTCCCGGACGCGTTCAAAGATCAGCACGTTGGCATCCACCGCCATACCGATGATGAGCACGAGAGCGGCAATGCCGGGCAGCGTCAGGGTCGCCTTGAAGGCGACCAGGGCGCCCAGAATGATGACGAGATTCAGGAAAAAGGCAAGATTGGCCACAACCCCCGACAGCTTGTAATAAATCATCATGAACAGCGCCACGAGCAGGCCGCCGATGATGACAGAGCGGATGCCCTGGTCGATGGAATCCTGACCCAGCGAAGGTCCGACGGTCCTTTCTTCAAGGATATTCACGGGCGCGGGCAAGGCGCCGGCGCGCAGCACAATCGACAAATCCTTGGCCTCTTCCATCGCAAAAGACCCCGTGATCTGGGCGTCGCCGCCGGAGATCCGTTCCTGGATTACCGGAGCGGAGTGCACCACCCCATCCAGGACGATAGCCAGACGCTTCTTGACGTTTTCGGCTGTGATCCGGTCGAAATCCTTCGCTCCCTGCGCATTGAATTTCAGGGCCACATAGGGCTCTCCGAAGCGGTCGCTGATCTTCACCTGGGCGTTTTCGAGCGATCCGCCCGTCAGGAGGGTTTTGCTCTTCAACAGATAGGGCACTCGCACGCGCCGCCCCGTATCCCGGTCGATAGTGGTTCCGTAGGCGATCATGCTGCCGCCCGGGACGTTCCCTCTCAGAGCCCCGTCGATGCTGTTTTCTTCATCGACCAGTTTGAATTCCAAAAAAGCCGTCTTGCCGATGAGATTTTTGGCCCGCGCCGCATCCTTGACGCCCGGCAACTGGACAATAATGCGGTCGTCTCCCTGCGTGATGATCTCCGGCTCGGTGATCCCGAACTGGTCCACACGGTTCCGGATGGTTTCAACACTCTGTTCCACCGCCATTTTTTTGATTTCCGCCGCCCGCTTGTCCTTGATTTTCAGGGAAAGGGATTCCCGTCCTTGCGTCATTTGAGACGATGCGATCTCGAGGTCGGGATATTGGTCCTTGAGAACTTTTTCAAAAGCCGTCCGCGACGCACTGTCCGGAAGCTCCAGAACAATCAGGTTTGCCTTCGTTCGCTCGAGATTCCTGAAACGAATTTTGTTATCCATGAGGGTTTCCCTCATATCATTGGCGATCCGTTCGGTCGTCGTTTCCACGGCCTTGCCGGCATTGACCTCCAGAACGAGGTGCATTCCGCCCTGCAGGTCGAGACCGAGACGGATCTTGTCGGCAGGCAGATACTTTTTCCAGACATCGGGAAGGTCGGATGTCAGCGAGGGGATCAGGAAAAAAAGCCCGGCAATGCAGACGATCAATGCCAGCAAAGCCCTGAGCTTGATACTCTTCAACATGGTTTACCCCTTTCCCGGCTACGGTTTCGAAGCCTTCTCGATCACGGTGCCGATAAAATTTCTGCCGACCTTGATTTTGACCTTCTCGGCGATTTCAATCGTAACTGCCGTTTCCGTCAGCGCCGTGATCCTCCCCTGAATCCCTCCGGCGGTCTGCACCAGATCCCCGTGGGCCAGCTCCGCCAGCATCTTCTTCATTTCCTTCTGTTTTTTCTGCTGGGGCATGATCAGCAGGAAATAGAAGATCGCGAAAACAATCAGCATCATGATGATGAAGCCGTAGTCCCCGCCGCCGCCGGCGCCGCCGCCGCCTAAATTTCCCATCGCATGGGCGATATCTGCAAACATATCTTCCTCCTTGAATATTAAGTTACGCAAGCGTGTCTTTGCCGGTCATGCGTTGCGTGTTAAAAAAATGTTCCTGAAACGCCGGATAACGGTCCGCCCGGATCGCGTCCCGGATCCGTTCCATCAACGCCAGATAATGGCGGACGTTATGGATCGTATTTAATATCATGGCCAGGATTTCCCCGGCCATATACAGGTGACGAAGATAGGCACGTGAATAATTTCTGCAAGTATAACAATCACATTGGCTATCTATGGGTAAAGGATCCTCCCGGTAACGGGCGTGTTTTATAACAACCTTTTCCTGATTTGTAAACAATAAACCGTTACGGGCCGAGCGCGTCGGCATCACGCAGTCGAACATATCGATGCCGTGCCCCACACAGCGCACAATATCCTCGGGCGTCCCCACGCCCATAAGATAGCGCGGCCGGTCGTACGGAAGCAGCGGCGCCGTCTCTGCAACAACCGCCATCATGCTGTCCTTCGGTTCACCGACGCTCACACCGCCCAGGGCATATCCGTCAAACGCCATTGCGGTCAGGGCCTCGACGGATTTCTTTCTGAGGTCGAGATACATCCCCCCCTGAACGATCCCGAAAAGGGCCTGAACGCTGCGGCGCCGGGCCGCCCGACTGCGGTCGGCCCACTGGAGCGTCAGCTCGAGCGAATCTTCCGCCTGACGGTGCGTCGCCGGATAGGGCGTGCATTCATCGAGACACATCATGATATCCGACCCGAGGGCTTCCTGAATGGACACGGCCAGTTCGGGGCTCAGGAAATGCCTGGATCCGTCGATGTGGGATTGAAACAGGACCCCTTCCGGCGATATTTTTCTCAAAGCGCCGAGGCTGAAGACCTGAAACCCGCCGCTGTCCGTCAGGATGGGCCCCTCCCAGTGCATGAAACGGTGCAGACCGCCCAAATCGCGGATGAGTTGATGTCCGGGCCGCAGGTACAGATGATAGGTATTGCTCAGGATCATCCCGGCGCCCAGTTCCTTGAGCGTTTCGGGCAACATGGCCTTGACGGTGGCCTGGGTGCCGACGGGCATGAAGACCGGCGTGGACACCTCACCATGCGCTGTGACGATCTTTCCGAGTCGCGCCCCCGTGGCGGCGTCCTGCTTTAAAACCTCAAAATTGAAAGCCATTTTTTCTGTCCTTATAGAATCAGCATGCAATCCCCATAACTGTAGAAACGGTATCGGTCGGCGACGGCAACGCTGTATGCCCGCTGCGTCAGTTCTGTCCCGGCGAAGGCGCAGGCCAGCAGAAACAGGGACGATTGGGGCAGATGAAAATTGGTCAGCAGCGCATCCACGCGCTTGAAAGCGTATCCGGGATGGATGAAAAGTTTGCTCCAGGATGAACCGGCATGAACGCGGCCCGCCTCGTCGGCCATCGTTTCGAGCGCGCGCACAGAGGTGGTTCCTACGGCGATCACGCGCCCGGCGCGATGGATCTTCTCGGCGTCCCCTTCGCTGACCTGCAGGAACTCCGCCTCCATCACATGCTCCTCGACCTGCCCCGGGGCGATGGGCAGGAACGTCCCATAACCCACATGCAGCGTCACCGAAGCCAGCTCGACGCCCCGTTCGCTCAGTTGCGCCATTACTTTTTCGGTAAAATGCAGACCCGCCGTCGGCGCCGCCACGGATCCGGGCTGTCTGGCATAGATGGTCTGGTAACGGTCGAGGTCATCGACAGATGCAGCGCTGTTGCTGCGCCGCTTGATATAGGGCGGCAAGGGGGCTTTGCCGTATCGTTCCAGGTAACGGGGAAAGGGAATGGTCATGACAAACTTAAGCAGCCATTTTTTCTCCGAAAGGCGTTCGACGACGACGGCCTCGCACCCCTGGTCAAACCGGAGCCGGGCGCCGACGGATACCCTTTTTGCCGGTCTGAGCAGAACCTCCCATCTCTGGCACAGAGGGGTTTCCATGCTCACGCGGGACAGCAGCAGGATTTCAATGGTCGCTCCCGTTTCCTTCCGCCCGAAAAGCCGCGCCGGAATGACCTTGGAATCATTGATCACCAGCACGTCTCCCTTTTTCAGAAATCCGGGAAAATCGGAGAACCGGGCGTGGCTGATCGCCGCCTGCCCCCGGTCAACCGCCATCATGCGAGCGCCGTCGCGCTCGGCACAGGGCGTCTGGGCAATCAGATCCTCCGGCAGGTGATAATTGAAAGCCTCCAGGTCCATCTCAGCTCCTGCCCAGATAAACAAGCAGCAATCCTGTCAGGATGGCCGCAAAACCCAGGAATCGCAGTGTGGAATCGGGCATTTCGGCGACTTTCAGCAGGTAGGCCTTGATCTTTCCCGGAAAGGTGAAATAGGGCATCCCCTCGACAATAAACACCATCCCCAGCACACAGAGAAAAAAATCCATTTTACTCCTTTTTCTTGCATTCATCCCACAGGGCATCCATCTCCGCAAACGAGGCCTGTTCCGGGGTCTTGCCGGCGGCCGCCAGCTTTTGCTCCATGCAGGCGAAGCGCTCCGCGAACTTCCGGTTGGCCTGCCGCAGGGCCTCGTCGGCGTTGACCTGCAAGAAGCGACTCAGATTCACGAGGGTAAACAGCAGGTCTCCGAACTCCTCCTGTATCTTCTGCGGCCGCCCCTCCTGCAGGGCCGCCCGCAACTCGCGGAGTTCTTCCTCCACCTTGAGCATGACCGCGTCCGTCCGCTCCCAGTCAAACCCGACCGTTGCCGCCGCCTCCGTCATTTTCTGCGCCCGGATCAACGCGGGCAGCGACCGCGGAATGCCGTC
>JAUSOK010000007.1 GCA_030656035.1 Syntrophales bacterium | reverse complement strand
GCCGTCCTGACCGGCCGCGCCCGCGACGACGCCCGCGCGCACCTCGGTTTCGAACCGCGCTTCATCGTGGGCAACCACGGCGCGGAGGGTCTTCCCGGCTGGGAGCAGCGGGAAGGTGGATTCGCCCGCCTCGGCCGGCAGTGGGAAGACCAGTTACGGGCATTGCTCCCTCATACCCCCGGAAGCGGCGTCGTCATCGAAAACAAGGGTCGCTCGCTGTCTGTTCATTATCGGAAAGCCCCGGACCGCGAAGCCGCACATGCGGAAATCCTGCGCGCTGTCCAGCGGTTGGCGCCCCTTCCCAGGCACACCTCCGGCAAGTGCGTCGAAAATATCATGCCGTCCGATTCGCTCAACAAAGGAGAGGCCCTTCTGCAGCTCATGCGGCTCGCAGGATCTGACCGGGCCGTATTCATCGGCGACGACGTCACGGATGAGGACGTGTTCCGTTTGAGGAATGATCATGTCCTCGGGATTCGGGTGGGAAACAGTTCGCCGAGCGAAGCCGACTACTGCCTGTCCGATCAGAATCAGATCGGCCGCTTGCTCGATGAGATCATTAATGCACTTGAAAAGGTAATCCCGTGAGCACCGAACCCGGGAGCGCGGCGCGCAAGCGCAGCGCCTTCAGCCGCGCCGTCGAGAATTTTTCTTCGTTCCTGCACCGGGAGACATCGGGAGCGCTTGTGCTGCTCGCAGCGACGATCGCCGCACTCGGAGTCGCGAACTCGGCGTTTGACCCCGCCTACGAAGCCTTCTGGGACGCCCACGTCGGCGTCTTCGCGGGTATTTTCCAGTTTGACCAGTCGATCAAGCACTGGGTGGACGACGCGCTCATGGCGTTGTTCTTCTTCGTCGTGGGCCTCGAGATCAAGCGGGAGTTCATCGTAGGCGAACTCTCCACTTTGCGCGGCGCGGCGCTGCCGGTGATTGCGGCGTTCGGCGGGATGATCGCGCCGGCAGCCGTTTACATCGCTTTCAACTTTGGCGGTCCGGGCGAGAACGGCTGGGGCGTGCCGATGGCGACGGACATCGCATTTGCCCTGGGCGTACTGGCGCTGCTCGGTTCGCGGGCGCCGCACGGGCTGAAGGTGTTTCTGGCGGCGCTTGCCATCGTTGACGATATCGGCGCGGTTCTCGTCATCGCGCTCTTCTACGCCGCGCAAATCTCCGCTCACTGGCTGCTTGCAGCCCTGATCCCGCTTGCGTTTCTTGTGCTCATGAACCGCTCGGGCGTCGACGAGCCCATCTGGTACCTGGGCGTCGCAAGCGTCCTGTGGTTCTGCGTGCTGAATTCCGGGGTCCACGCGACCAGCGCGGGTGTGATCGCGGCCTTCGCCATCCCCGCAAAAGCAAGGCTGACGCCGACAGAGTTCACCAACATTTGCCGCAGCAAGATCGAAGAGATCGATCAAATGGATGTGCCCGGCGCGCATACCCTCCAAGACAACCGACAACAGATCAAGGCGCTCGATATTCGCGATGCGGCAATCCACTCAACCGCCCCGCTGCAGCGCCTCGAGTTCGTGCTGCACCCGGTGACGGCTTTTCTCGTGCTGCCGCTGTTTGCGCTCGCCAACGCCAATATCCGGCTCGTCGACAGCGGCAGCCTGGCGATACACGAAGTGGGGCTGGGCGTGTTCTTCGGTCTCCTGATGGGCAAACCGCTCGGTATCGCACTCGCTTCGTGGATCGCGGTTCGGATCGGTCTCGCGGACCTGCCCCGGAGCGTGACGTGGCGCCATGTGGTGGGCGCCGGGATGCTCGGCGGCGTCGGCTTTACAATGTCGCTCTTCATGGCGAATCTCGCGTTCCGCATCGCCGGCGTTGCAAACGAGGCAAAGGTGATGATTCTGGTTGCGTCGGTTGTCGCGGGGGCGCTCGGCTACTGCTGGCTGCGGTTCGTCGCGCCCGCGCCCGGTTCTTCCGGCCCCTGACCGCGGAACCACTCCGGTTGTCTGTCGTAAATGAGCAAAAGTTATAAATGCTGTCCAATGACAACTTGAATCTTTTTACGAGTCCATCAAAAAGGAGGCTGCATCATGGCGTTGAGATCGAAGCAGAACTATATTGACAGCATCAGGGGGCTTCATACGGAGCTATATGCCTATGGGAAACAGGTGCCAGATTTATGGGAACATCCCTGTTTCAGGCCGGCCATGGAAGCAATCGGTCTGGTCTATGAACTCTCTGAGAATGACGGGGATAAAGGATTTTTCACGACCCATTCCCCGTTCATCGACGGCAAGGTCAACCGTTTCCTTCACATCCACCAGACACAGGAAGACTTGAGAAGCCGGTTCAGGCTTTCACGCTTCCTCGTCCACAAGCACGGGGCCTGCATCGGCGCCCGCTGCGTCGGCACCGGCGCGCTGAATTCTCTGTTCTCGACCACTTACGACATGGATCGGCAACTCGGTACGGATTATCACCATCGTCTGCTCGCTTTCATCCGGCACGTTCAGGAAAA
>JAUSOK010000006.1 GCA_030656035.1 Syntrophales bacterium | reverse complement strand
GGGTCCGGGAAAACGCGAATATTCGATAAACCGAAACGCTTCTGCAGTGTTCGCAAGTTCTCATTCCGTATGCCGCGAAACGTTGATTGCTCTTTCGGGCAGACGGAAAAAACTACGGCTTTGCCCTGAATATCCCCTGTTGACAGCAGCAAGGCGGCTCTGTCGAAAAAAATGGACGATTCGACGAGAAACCGGAAAGCCGGATGATAGGGGCCGGCGATGACCGTCCCGCGCTTTTCCATCTCCGGCGTCGTCTGCAGGCCGATGCGGATGACGGGAATGCCGGCGGCGGCAAATTTCAGCAAGGCGGATTTACAGAGCAGGACGGCCTCGTTAAGCGTCAGCGGTTCATAACGTCCATTCCGGTAGTCCTGTTCCAGCTTGGTCCCCGTGAAAACAAGGGTCGGATGGATCCTGACCGTATGCGGCTGCATGGCAATGGTCCGGGCCACCGAACAGGCAAAACCTTCAGGGCCGTCCCCCGGCAGGCCGGCCATGAGATGGACGCCGACCTCAAGCCCGTTGGCCTTGAGCAACTGCACGGCGGCGTCCACATCCCCGGCGCCATGTCCCCTTTCGGCGCGCTGCAGAACGTCGTCCACAAGGGATTGGGCGCCGATCTCCACGATTTGGACGCCGAATCCTTTTAATAAATCCAGTCGCTCCTGATCAAGGCAATCGGGTCTCGTGGATATGCGGATGGCGCTGACCAGTCCCGCTTCAAGGAAGGGTTGCGCATATTTCAGCAGGCGGGTCTGATCCTGCCTGGGCATCCCCGTAAAATTACCGCCGTAAAAGGCAATCTGCACATGGTCCGGCTTTTTTTTGATGTGTTGCAGATGGGAAAGGACCGTCTGACGAAAGAACGTCTCAGTCACATCGTCCGGATAAGGCCCCGCCGCTTTCTGCTGATTGCAGAAGGTACAGCGATGCGAACACCCTTTATGCATGATAAAGATGGGAATAATCAGCGGCATGGTCATTCCCGCCCGTCAGGAAGAAGCGTCTCCAGTATCCGGATCGCCTGTTCGGCGGCGCGCTGCTCCGCTTCTTTCTTGTTCTTGCCGGTTCCGGTCGTCTGGATGCGATCGGCAATGGAGATCTGGATTTCAAACGTTTTATCATGATCCGGTCCGTATTCATGGATCAGTGTGTAACGCGGCGTCTCCTTGAAGGCGTGCTGGCTGATCTGCTGCACGATCGTCTTGTAATCCCGGTACGTGCGATAACCTTCCCCGATCAGCGGTGTGAAAAGACGTCTGATCAACGCCGCGGCTTCTTCAAATCCGGTATCCAGATAAATGGCCGCAAGCAGGGCTTCAAAGGCGTTGGCCAGCAGGGAGGGCTTGCTGCGCCCGCCGGAAGCCTCCTCCCCTTTGCCCAGCAGCAGGCAATCTCCAAGCTGGAAAGACTTCGCCATTTCCGCAAGCGGCTGTTCATTGACAATGGCGGCGCGCAACTGTGAGAGCGGACCCTCCTGATAATCGGGGAAATGCTGCATCAGCAGATCGCTGATGCAGAGCTCAAGGACGGCGTCCCCCAGGAACTCGAGCCTTTCGTTATCGCGGCGCAACTCGGAGGGATTCTCGTTGACATAGGACCGGTGGGTCAGAGCGGTATCCAGCAGGGAGGCGTCCCGGAAACGATAGGGCAGCATCTCCTGAAGCTGATTGAGATCCATGATTCTTTCTTCAGGCATCCGTTATCCTTCCATACTTCCATAGAGTTTCCCATCCTGACAGTCATCCGCCAGAACCTGCACGATTTGATTGACCTGCGAAATATCCCCGTCTTTCAGAATGACCGGGATGTAGTTGCCGGAAAATCCCTTCCATAGACCGGTCACCCGGTCCGGCTTGCCTTCGACGAGGACGGCCATTTTTTTACCGATGAATCTTTGCGCGTAGGCCAGGCGTTTTCTTTTTCCGATGTTCCTCATTCGCTCGGCCCGGTCTTTTTTGTCCGCATCGGAAACCTTGCCGGACATCACTGCCGCTTCGGTTCCCGCCCGTTCCGAGTAGGGAAAGACGTGCAGGTAGGCCACCGGCAAATCCGCAATGAATTGCAGCGTGCGCTCAAAGGCATGCTCATCCTCGCCGGGGAAGCCGACCATGACGTCGAGGCCGATGGCCATATCCGGAACCGCCCGCCAGATCTTTTCGAGCAGATGCGCGAAATACGCAGAATCGTAGGGCCTGCCCATGCGCGTCAGAATGCCGTCGTCGCCGCTCTGCAGCGGAATATGGAGATGGCGGCATAATATCCCGGAATGCCGAAATAATGCAATCAGCGAATCGGTGATCTCCATGGGTTCGATGGAGCTCAGGCGCAGCCGTTCGACGGCGCGACGGTCCGTCACGGTTTTAATAATGCTGACAAGATCCGTGGGGGGAAACAGATCCGTCCCATAGGCGCCCAGATGAATCCCCGTCAGCACGATCTCCCTGTATCCGGCATGGCTCAGTTCATCAATTCGGCTGATCGCCTCGGTTTCCGGGATGCTGCGGCTCGGTCCCCGTGCAAAGGGGATGATGCAGTAACGGCAGCGGCTGTTGCAACCGTCCTGGATTTTGAGAAAGGCCCGCGTATGACCGTGAAACCGGACCGGTTTCAAACTCGACAGATCGGGGGAGGAATGGGTGGCGTCCGACAGCACGATTCCTTCCAGCGGTTTTGCCGCCGCGATGGCGCCTGGAATCATGGCTTTCTGGTCCGTGACCAGAGCGACTCCCGGCATTTTTCTGAGATCGTTGGCGGCAAGCTTGGCATAACAGCCGGTAACGATGATTTGCGCCCGCGGATTGGTTCTGGCGGCACGCCGGATGAGCTGGCGCGACTGAACGTCTGAGCGGCTGGTCACGGTGCAGGTATTGATGATATAGTAATCCGCCGGCTGAGCAAAACTGACCACTTCAACACCTTGGTTTTCCAGGGCTTCAAGGATTCCTGCGGATTCATACTGATTGACTTTGCATCCGAGGGTGGCAATGGCGACTTTCAAACGGGCAATCCTTATCATCAATTTTCCCGGTATCTAAACGACGCATCCGGGTTTTGTCAAGTGAAAGAAACATTTGATATTTCCGGGATTTCAAAGTAAGCTGCACCAGCAACCATCGGAGGTCAGCCGTGGACAACCTCATACAGAATCTGTCGACCCATCCCATGATCATCATCGCAGTCATCATCGCAGTCATTTTTGTCGGTCTGCTGATCGTCTATTTCCTTTTCAAGCAGCTCCTTAAGCTGGCTTTGTTGTTTCTCCTGATTCTCCTCGCCGTCGGCGGCTATTTTTATTTCAAGGATCCCGGGAAAATGCCCCGGAATATGATGGAAACCCTGGAAAAAGCCAAAACCGAGACCGGTAAAGCCGTTGAAAAGGGCAAAGAAGCCTATTCAAAGGGCAAGGCAATCGCCGAAAAGGTGAAGAAATTAACCGAAGGGATGGACAACCTTCTGCTCGGTAAAGACAAGAAAGCGGACAAAACCATGGATCAGGGCAACAAGGGTCCGAAATAATGACAGGCCGCTTGCGGTTCGTGGTGTCTATTCGGTAATGCAGTATGGAGGAGGGGGCTTGACGCAGTCGTGTCCCCAAGCATCCGGACTTATTGCTGCGCAGCCGTCAAAAGAGGTCAACTTCCATGGCCCGGACAGGACAGGCAGAGACGCAGAGTTCGCATCCATTGCATTTCTCCGGATCAAACGTCACTTTTGTGGTTTGCATATCGAAGGCCAGGGCGTCTGTGGGGCAGAACGCCGTACACGCGCCGCAGTGAACGCATTTCTCAATGTTTTGATTGACGCTTTTCGAAAGCGGTTCAACCTTGAGGCCTTTGTCCTTCAGAAACCGGATGCCGCGATCGAAATTTTTCTTCAGACCGCTGAGTTCCAGGACAATCACGCCTTCCCGGCGGGGGAAAATACGGGCCTTCAGAATATTAAAGACAAGGTTGTGCTCCTTGACGAGTTGGCAGATAATGGGCTGTTCCACGTTCTCAGCCGTATAGTGAATAACCACTTTTTTGGAATAGATATCGTCCATGGCCCCTCCTTAGGGGAAGCGCGGATTAATGTCAAGTCATTACTTCTTGTTCTCAACCGTTGACGGATCCGAATCATGGACGCCATCCAAAAAGGGCCGGAAGGCCGGCAGTGTCGCCATGGATTGCTTGGTCAGCGTGGACAGATCCATGCCGAGGTGAAGCCATTTTCGGAACTGATCATCGGCCATGCCCTTGTAGGACAAGTAATTTTTGATGGTTTGCTCAAGATATTTTTCAAAAAATTCACTCAGAATGTTTTCACCGTATTGGATGATGAGGTGAAGCAGGGGAACCGGCAGCAGGCTGTTCTTTTTTCGCGATTCCTCCAGGATGATCTGCGTCAGAATAAAGGCAGTCACGTCCTCACCGGATTTAGCATCCACCACGGCCACGCGCCTTCCCTGGCGAATGGCCTGCATGACGTGGTCAAGGGTAACATAGGCGCTCTTTTCGGTGTCGTACAGTCGTCTGTTTGAGTATTTTTTCAAAAGCAGTATGTCGTTCATGGCGATACACCTCTCGATGTTCTCATACACAACGCATGTTTGTATTGCAACAAATATTTTATGATCCTGAGAAATTATCATTTGCCGGTACAGCCAATGATAATTTCAACCATTTGTAATCATTTATTAATATACATTAATGGCAAAAATAGGATGACGAGCATTAGACGTGATAAATTGTTGCATTGCAAAAAAATACTTGACAAAGGGGTGGTCGTCGTTATACTTATCCCCAACGCAGTTCAGAATAAATAAATGAGGAGGTCCATGATAATGGAGCAGGCAAAAGTTACAAGACAGATGATCGAGTTCTACAAGACCACATTTGACAACACCTTTAACGCCATGATGATTCTGCAGGAGCAGACGGAAAAAATGGTGGGTCTTTTCCTGGAACAGTCGCCCTGGTTTCCCAAGGATGGGAAAGAGACCGTGAACGAGTGGGTCAAGACCTACAAGCGGGGTCGCGATGCTTACAAAACCAGCGTCGATGAAAGCTACAAAAAGGTCAATGAATATTTTGTAACCGCGGATAAGGCAGAGCCGATCCCAAAGACCAAGGCTGGAAAGTAGACGGCCAACCCGTGAACATCCCGGGAATGAACCTCAAGATCAAGCAATCAAAAGAAAGGAGAAACAAAATGGATCCGAAGCAAATTGCAAAACAGATGATTCAGTTCAACAAGACCGCTTTTGACAACACCTTTGACGCCATGGCCGTTCTGCAGGAGCAGACGGAAAAAATGATGGGCATGTATCTGGAACAGGCGCCCCTGATTCCCGCAGAGGGGAAGAAGGCGATCAACGACTGGCTCAAGGCCTATAAGAAAGGTCGTGTAGATTTCAGGGCCGCCGCGGATGAGAATTACAAAAAAGTGGAGGATTTTTTCGCGGGCTATGACAAGCCGAAAAAAGACTAAACCCGTCAGCGTGGCCTCCGGAGCAGATGAATGATCTTTCCCTATATGCCTAACCGCTCTTATCACATTGTGTCCGAATGTCATGAAAAAGTGGCCGAAGTCAATTCCAGATTGACGGAGGCCACTTTTGAGACATTGAAGACGAATCAGAATTACTGGTTGAATATTCCCGTCTATCTGAATGATGCGAACTATTCTTACTGGCGTTTGATTTCATCCCTCGGTGACCTGGAAAAAGCAAACCGGGAAAGCACAGCGGAAGCAACCCTGGATGCCCTGAAAGCCGGCCAGTTGTTTCTGCTGGGGATTCTCGTTTATCTGCACGATTTCATGATTCCCTACTGGATTGCGGCCAATTCCTTCACGGCCCTGGAAAAACAGAAACTCACGCAAACACCGCCGCTCGAAACGATGCTGGATTATTTGGAGTTGTTGCAGTTCAATCTCCAGGTGGCCGAAAAAGGCTTGACGGGTTCGCTCAAAAGCATGCACGAATTCAGCCTCCGGGAGGGCGCCAAGGCGTTGCAGGCCCTGACGAATACCTTTTTTGACCGGGAGGGATTCAATCTCAAGGACTATAACGCCGCGCAGGCGCGACAACTGGATCTGCTCGTTTACGGTTACCCTGGGGCCATCCGGGCGATCAAGCCTCAGTACGGGTTGCATTTCGATGACGGCGGTTATGAAAAAACAGCAGAAACGGATCGATTTATTCTCTATCAGGTTCTCCCTCAGGACAAACGCGTGAAGGTCCGTAAAGAAGGCAAGCCTATTTTGATCCTGCCGCCCTATGTCCTGGGCCCGAATATCCTGGCCTTGCTGCCGGGTGAACGGAAAAGTTACGTCCATGCATTCGCCAATCAGGGCATACCAACTTACATCCGCGTGATGAAGGATATTGAGACGACGCCGGCGGTGCAGGTTATGACCGGTGAGGATGACGCCCTCGACACGAGATTTTTCTGTGAGCGCGTGATGAAGATGCATGGAAGGGCGGTGACCCTCAACGGCTTCTGCCAGGGGGGATTCATGGCTGTTCTGGACATTTTGTCCGGTGAGCTGGATGGACTGGTTGACGCCCTGATCACCTGTGTGTCGCCCATGGACGGCACCCGAAGCGTTGCCCTCGTGGAATACATGCAGCATCTGCCCTCCCGCTTCCGGGACCTGGGTTACGCCATGAAGGTCATGCCGAGCGGTCATCAGATCGTCGACGGGAAGGTCATGAGCTGGGTTTATAAGCTCAAAAGCATGGAAAAGGAATTTTCGTTTGTAACCTTTTACCGGGATCTGATGAATTTAGAAGGAACAGAAGGCAAGGAAGTCAAGATCAGCTCGACCGCCGCGGCCATGAACTACTGGCTGATCTATGACCGTAATGACCTGCCGGAGGGCATTACCAAAATCAGTTTTGATTCTTATACCATTCCTGTTAAAAAGGACGGGACGCTTCCCGTGAAGCTGTTCGGTAAAGATTTGAATTTCAAGGGTATTCAGGAGAAGGGGATCAAGTGGCTGCTCTGTTATGCAGAGAAGGACGACCTCGTGGACAAGGCCGCCGCCGTTGCTCCCCTTGATTTTGTGGACGCCGAAGTCACCGTTTTTCCAAAGGGACATGGCGCCATCGCCACATCGTGGTCCCATCCGGAGACGGAGTGCGCCCTGCATAAACGGTTCGGCCCTTACCGGGGCCCCGTTCGTTTTCAGCTCGATCTGGAGGAGACAAGCGAGTCTCCATAATGTCTAAAAGTTTAGGGAGGCCATTCCATGGATGCAAATTTTCTTGAATTCTGGGGCCAGTCATTCCTCAACACCGCCAGGGGACAGCGCCAGATGGAGGAATTCAGCCGTTGGCTGAGCGGCGGTCTCGTCGGCTCCGACAGCCT
Source organism: Syntrophales bacterium (assembly GCA_030656035.1). Taxonomy (GTDB): domain Bacteria; phylum Desulfobacterota; class Syntrophia; order Syntrophales; family Fen-1087; genus JAPLJM01. The sequence goes on along the minus strand of JAUSOK010000006.1, from coordinate 689 downwards.
GTCGGCCCTTTTTCGTCAGAGCTACGGCCTGGAGAAGCTGGAAAAAGACAGCGCCGAATACCTGAAGCTCTATGAAAAGGCCATGCAGTCTTTTCAGCAGTCCTTCCGGGAGTATCTTCGTCTTTTTGACGTGGCGCCCCGCGAGGAGCATGAATCCCTGATGAAAGAATGCGAGGCCCTGAAACAGAAGGTCTTGGAACAGGAAGAGACCATTGGGCATTTGAAAAAGATGCTGGGCGACAAGGGCCTGGAATCCGCCGAAACAGTCCGCGATCTGCAGGACGTCGTCAAAAAACAGACCGATCAGTTCCAGAAGATGATGACAACGATGGGGCAGGCGTTCCAGAAGAAGCGGCCGTTAAAATCCAAATAACAACGGCCCGCTTTGCGAACCCTTTTTCATGGGTTATGCAGAACGCTCAGGTTGTCATTGTGAAGAGCCTTGAGACGAAGAATCTCAAGGATGATTATCTCCTTCACTACTTTTCAGAATGACACGACCGATTATTCAACGCTCTGCGTTTGCGGTCATCCTCCGGGCAACCGGATTTTTGGCGTATCTTGTCAGGTCCATCAGAACCAGCGGCGATGACTCCAGATTTCCTCTTTGAGCTCCTTCATATCGCTTTTGAGCATCAAATACAGGCTGGCGTTCTGGATTGCCAATCCGCCGTGGTAGGCCAGCGCCG
>JAUSOK010000195.1 GCA_030656035.1 Syntrophales bacterium | reverse complement strand
TCAAGGTTGGGGAACTGGACAATTCCGCCGTGATAACCCTTTTTCTTTCGAGTCAGATTAATACGATATTCTCCGCCCTCTATACAAAACATCGAGATAAAAAGACACCCATTTCGGATAGTTTATTGCGCGAGGTTACAGGCCACTCGCGATGTGCGTGCTTTCAACAGCCACAGTGTTCCTTGCGAAGACGGTGGACAATCCTGAAATCGGTCAGCTTGTTCCGGCGATTGCTCAAGACTCAATAGAAACCCTGCTTGCCATTATTTCCGCAAGCATGCTGGTGATCGCCACCTTCGCTGTCGCATCGATGGTCTCCGCCTATGCTTCGGCCAGCAGCACCGCAACGCCGCGCTCTTTTTCTTTGGTCATCTCCGACGACGTTTCTCAGAATGCTCTCTCAACCTTTATTGGCGCTTTTATCTTCAGCATCATCGCGCTTATCGCATTAAAGAACGGCTATTACGATAAAGCAGGCCGTTTCGCGTTATTTGTTCTAACGTTAATGATTCTTGCGATGATTATTATTACATTCGTGAGTTGGGTGGATCGCATCGCACGCCTTGGGCGCCTCGGGGGGACCATCGACAAGGTCGAGGCAGCGACTGCTGCTGCTTTACGGCGAAGGCGAAACGCACCAACCCTCGGCGGCGTCCCTGTGGAGTGGCGTCAGAATGGGGGTCATGCCATTTACGGGGGGAGGATTGGATATGTACAGCGCGTAGATATCCCCGCACTGCAGACATATGCGGAAAAATCGGGGGTCCGAATCACTTTGGCAGCCTTGCCCGGTACTTTTTCCGCTCCGGGCCGGGCTCTTGCGTATATGACCAAGGACTCGGGTGATTTGCCGGATATCGATACAAGTCAGATAGCAAAGGCATTTCTGATCGGTGATGACAGACAATTTGACGAGGATCCGCGATTTGGTCTTATCGTTCTTTCTGAAATCGCCAGTCGAGCGTTGTCACCTGCCGTTAATGATCCCGGTACGGCAATCGACATTATTGGAACGTTCGTGCGACTTTTTGCGCTCTGGAGTGAGCCTATGGAAGAAGGCGAGACACGAACTTCTGAATATGATCGCGTGGAGGTGCCCGAATTATCTTTGCGAGACATGTTTGATGATGCCTTCACTGCGATTGCCCGTGACGGGGCTGGTACTATTGAGGTCGCGGGAAGGTTGCAAAAGGCGTTTGCGTCGTTGGCTTCGATCGAAGATGCCGCGATGCGGGATGCCGCGATACACCATTCCCGTCTGGCACTTGCCAGAGCAGAAAATGTGTTGGAACTTCCGGAAGACCGGGAGGTTGTGCGAAAGTTGGCGAAATTCGCCAGTTCCGTTTAGCAGAATGAGTTAGCGCCATTAGAAGTGTCGTGCTGTCGCAAGTAAGCGTTACGGAACATCCTTGTTTGGATTATGGAGAAAGATGCGCTCGACATGCTGAGACCTATCGAGCTTTTTGCTGCGCATTTCAACCCGATATTCGCAGAAATTCTTCCATCCGCCTATGCTTGATAAGTAGGTGGAGTCAAGGTTTGGCGAATGTCACTTTTTTATGAATCGGGTTTGCGCAGTACACCTACGAGTCAACACATGCTACTTGAAAAATAAATTGAAGATTACCACTTGAATTATGGCATCCGTCATCGCTAATGAGCAAAGCAAATATTCTGAGTTTTCACTCAGAATATTTGTATGACAATTCTGCAACCTTTTCATCTTTAACATAGACTAAACATTGTTGTGGCATTCTCGGACTATCTATTTTGCATGAACCACATTCTGCGTCGAATTTTATTCCCTTATATTTTCCTGAAAGGAAAAGTGTCTCCATGACTGGATCTGTCGTTCCTTTAGCAATC
>JAUSOK010000188.1 GCA_030656035.1 Syntrophales bacterium | reverse complement strand
GACGGGGCGTCATGATGATAGTCGCAGGCTCACGCCTGCGGCGACAGGCTGCGCAAGCGCCGGGAAGCCCTTGACAAACACAGGCGTCTTTTGTATGTTTGGCCCGCCGACAAGCAATGTCCTGCGTCTTTGCCCTTCATTGCGGGGCGATGATTTTCGCCTTCTCGAGACGAATACGCTCCTTGAGACCTTTGCATAACTACCGGATTTTGTCATTTCGACCAACGGGAGAAATCTTTAACAGTGCAAATATTATCAGATTTCTCGTCGCTGCTGCTCCTCGAAATGACATTATGCAAAGGTCTCTCCTTGAGAGCTTTGCATAACCGGTGAAAAATGGTTCGCAAGCGGCGAATGAAAGATTTTTCGTTGATGGGGACACGACTCCGTCATGTCCCCATGACTAATTTCTTTATTTCATGCATGTTTGAGCATTATCATATTTCAAGCGAAAAAGATTTTGAGCGGCGGCAAAGCCATTTTTCAAAGGTCTCTCCTTGCGCAGGCGGTAACATCAGGGGGGAATCAGGCAAAAAAAACGTTTGGGGAAATTCATGACGGAAAAAAGCCGCCGCCTGGCGAAAATTGCAGGGACCTTTTTTCTCCTTCTCATGGTTATTGTGGCCGGATTTTTCTGGTGGGGGGAAAAGTTCCCTCTTCCCCCGGCAACCCAGTCAGCCTTGCTCCCTCAACGCCCGCCGGACAAAATTCTTACCGGAAAAATAGAAAGGGGGCAGACCCTTTCCACGGCGCTTCGCCCCTTTGAGATTCCACAAAGCCTGTCCGCGTCGATCTGCAATGAGCTCAAGCCCCTCGTGAATCTGCACTGTGTCAAGCCGGGGGATTCCTTCGAGATTCGCCTTGCACCGACAGGCGAATTGACGCGTTTTTCCTTCCGGACGGGGCCGCTGGACATCTACCATCTAAGCCCGGACCCTGACGCAAGGTGGCGCACCTGGAAAGAAGACATCCAGGTCGATCGCTACTGGGCTCGCATCGAGGGCGAAATCACGTCGAGTCTTTTCGAGGCGGTCGCCGCCCAGGGGGAAGAAGACAAGCTGATCATGGATTTTGCCGACGTCTTCGCCTGGGAAATCGATTTTTACTTGGACCCCCGGCCCGGGGATCGCTTCCGCGTCGTCGTGGAAAAAGACTATGTGGGGGAAACGTTCGTCCGGTACGGCCGGATACTCTATGCCGAATACCAGGGCGCCGGCAAGCGCTTGGAGGCCATCTATTATCAGGGCGCCCGGACAAGAGGGGATTATTTCACCGCCGACGGGCAATCGCTCCGTAAAGCCTTTTTGCGCAGCCCCCTGCAATTCACGCGCATTTCCTCGGGATATTCACGCGCCCGGAAGCACCCCATCCTCGGCGGCCTCCGGCCGCATCTCGGGATCGACTACGCCGCACCGGTGGGCACTCCCATCTGGTCGATCGGCGACGGCACGGTGATTTTCCGCGGCTGGAACGGCGGGTATGGCAAACAGGTCATCATCCGGCACCGCAACGGATACGCATCGATGTACGGCCATCTCAGCCGGTTCGGGCCGGGAATCCGTCAGGGCAAAGAGGTCCTGCAGAAACAGGTCATCGGCTATGTAGGCTCCACAGGCCTTTCCACGGGGCCCCACCTGGATTTTCGTCTGCGCCGGAACCATGCATTTCTTAACCCCCTGCGGCAAATATCCCCCCGGGCCGCCTCACTGGAAAAGGCGGAGATGCTTCCATTCCAGGAGTCCGTCCGACCCGTCCTGAGCTTCCTCGATGATTCCCAGGCGCCGGTGCCGGCGGCGCGGAAGGTGGCCGTCCTCAGATCGCAGGGGTCGTGAGGCGGCTATGGCGTTTCCTGATGGTAAAATACACGGTCATCTTCCCCGCATCGGCCTGAACATGTCCCTGGAGAGGCCGACAGACGAAGCGGGCGGCGATGCGAGGGCGCCCCTGGCCTACATTGACGCCGTCGAAGGCGCGGGCGGCGTCCCGCTGTGCATTCCCCCTTTTGAAAATATCGACGCTATCAGGTCCATCCTCCCTTTTCTCGAGGGGTTCCTTTTTCTCGGCGGCGGGGATTATTGGCCCCTGCGTTACGGCGGTCATGCGCAGCCGGAGCACGAACTGGTAGATGCCCGGCGCGACCGTTTCGATGTCGCGCTCGCCGGAATCATCCTGAACGAAACGGACCTGCCGGTTCTGGGCGTCTGCGGCGGCCATCAGCTTTTGGCGATCGCGCGGGGCGGGGCGCTGAT
>JAUSOK010000187.1 GCA_030656035.1 Syntrophales bacterium | reverse complement strand
CGTCTCCCGGGATCTGCACGGTTCCCGGCAGGATGCCTTCCGAAATGATGCTCTTTTCGACCCCTTGCCGGAAGCAAAGCGGTTCACCCTCCAGCCGGATACCGGTACGGTTTGTTTGTGTGGAAACGTCGTAGATGACGTGCGCGTCCCGGTCCATGAACCGGTTAAGCGATTCGTCCGTAAATAATGATATTTCTGGGCCAGCGACGACGCGCAGGCGGTGAGGCGGGTGCATCGGAGGGATTGCGCTTTCCGGAACGATGCTTCTTTCGACATCGTGGACCTCTGTGAACGCGAGACGGTCTCCGGCTCTCAATATCCGGCCCTGATAACCGCCGAAACAGCATTCCAGGTTGGTGGTGAAACTGCCGATCACGCTTTCGAGGTCCATCGTTCCGGAAAAACCGATATAATACCGGAGACCTTCCAGCACTTCCTGAATCCGCAGCAGACTGCCTGGAGCGGCCCGAAAGGACGTCCATGGTCGGACGGGCCGATCATCGAGGGTGGCCTTAACCCTGGCGCCAGTGATGGCGCAAATCATGGTATGATGGAATCTCAACGCGAAGGCTGCGCCCATGACTTCCAGGACCGGCGTGTCGGCCGCGTGGCCGGTCAGCCGTTGCAGCGCCCTGCAGGCGTAACTGTCCACTGCGGACGAGGGAGGGACGCCTACGGCAGCCTCGCCGAAACGTCCGCCGTCCACAATCAGCGACGGCCAGCCGGGGTTGATGATTTCAATCATATCCTTATGAATTTCACCCTGTCGCCGAGCTGCAGGAGACTGTGGGGCTCCTTTTGCGGATTAATCAGGCGCATATCGGTCCGGCCGATGATGCGCCAGCCGGCGGGCGACGGAAAGGGATAAACGCCGGTCTGTCGCTGGGCGATTCCCACGGACCCCCCCGGAATCCGGATACGGGGCGTCTCCAGCCGGGGCACATTGAGCCGCGGATCCAGCGTGCCCAGATAGGGAAATCCCGGGACGAAGCCGACGGCATAAACGGTATATTCCACGCCGGTATGGATGTCGATGAGCTCATTGTCCGTCAGCCCCGTA
>JAUSOK010000183.1 GCA_030656035.1 Syntrophales bacterium | reverse complement strand
CCCGTGGAGGCGACGCCTGACGGCATCATCGACGAACTGGCCCGCCGGGCCAGAGAGCCTGAGAATCACCGCTATCCCACCGATGAAGAAAAGGGCATGCAACGGTTCCGGCAGGAGGTGGCGCTCTGGTATTCCATGCGCAACGGCGTCTCCCTGAATCCCGAAAACGAAGTCCTGGCGCTGATCGGCTCGAAGGAGGGCTGCCATCATTTTGTCCTGGCGTGCATCAACCCCGGCGACGTGGTCCTCATGACCGACCCCGGCTATCCCGCCTACCGGGCCAGTATACTCATGGGCGGCGGCGAACCCTACAACGTCCCCATCCGGGCCGAAAACGGCTATCTGCCCGATTTCGAAGATATCCCTGCCGATATATTGAAGCGGGCGCGGGGCATGTTTCTCAACTACCCCAACAATCCGACGGGCGCCTGCGCCACCCGGGAGTTCTTCGACCGGCTCGTGGCCTTCGCCAAAAAGCACGACATCGCCGTCTGCTACGACAATCCCTACAGCGAAATCGTCTTCCCCGGCCAGGAAAGGCTCAGCTTCATGATGGCCCAGGGCGCCAAAGAGGTGGGCGTGGAGTTGAATTCCCTGTCCAAACCCTTCAACATGACGGGCTGGCGGATCGGCATGGCCGTTGGCAATCCCGAACTGATCGCCGCCATCAGCAAGGTCAAGGAGAATACCGACTCCGGTATTTTCAACCCCATCCAGTACGCCGGCATCTACGCCCTGAAGCACGAAATCAAGGCGATCGACCACATGATCGGCATATACGCAAACCGGCGGGCACAGGTACTCAAGACGCTGGAGAAGATCGGGATCCGGTTCGATCCACCGAAGGGTACCTTTTATCTCTGGGTCCCGGTCCCGAAAGGCATGACGTCCCTGGATTTCACCAACCGCCTGTTCGAAAAGACGGCAGTGGTGGTGGCCGCCGGAACGGCCTACGGCCAGTACGGGGAGGGTTACATCCGCATCTCCCTGACCGTCCCCGACGAC
>JAUSOK010000182.1 GCA_030656035.1 Syntrophales bacterium | reverse complement strand
GTCATATCCATTCGGCAGGTTCATGATAAAATTATGGGCATTGGCCGCCTTCGCCGCCCTGATGACGTCCTCCTGCGTTTTTTCAATATCCCCGTAAAGAATATTGTTGCTGACGGTATCGTTGAAAAGGATCGTCTGCTGCGTGACGATGCCGATCTGCCCCCGCAGCGACTCGATCGTGACATCGCGAACATCCAGATCATCAATGAGAATCTGTCCTTCCGTCACATCGTAAAAACGCGGAATCAGATTGACGAGGGTGGTCTTTCCGCCGCCGCTCATCCCGACGAAAGCCACCGCTTCGCCTGACGGGATTGTCAGGTTGATATTCTTCAAAACATCGATATCCTCGTAGCGAAAGGTGACGTTCCGGATGTCGATGGCGCTGGATATTCCGGGCAGAACGACGGCGCCTGGCTTGTTCCGGATATCCGGGATCATGTCGATGATGCTGAAGACGCGCTGGGCGCCGGCAATGCCCTGCTGAATGGTGTTGTTGACGTTCGTCAGGCGCTTGATCGGTTCATAGAGCATGATCAGGGCGGTCAGAAATGAAAAGAAAGTCCCCGGGGTAGATACGCCCTGAATCACCTGGTAGCCGCCGTAGAAAATAATCGCGGCAATGCCGACGCCGCCGAGGAATTCCATAAATGGGCTGGATACGGCGCTGATGGAAACAGACTTCAGGGTCAGTTTTAAAAGATTTTCATTTTCCTTTGCAAACCGGGAGCTTTCATAATCCTCACGGCCAAAGGCCTTGACAATCCTCGCGCCGGATATGGTTTCCTGCAGCAAAGACGTCAGGCTTCCCATGGTGACCTGCGTGCGGGTCGCCACTTTTCTCATTTTCCGGCCGAAGGTGGCAATGGGATAAATCGTCAGGGGAAAGATGATCATGGCGACAAGGGCCAGTTGCCAGTCCCGGTAAAAGATCACAAAAAGCAGGCAGATGAGCGTGAACGAATCTTTCATGAGGCTCGTCATCGCCTCCGAAACGGCGCCCTGGATGGAGTTGACGTCATTGGTAATCCGCGACATGAGGACGCCCGTGGGATTTTTCGTAAAGAAAGACATCGACTGCGTCTGAATGACCTGGTACAGCCGGTTCCGGACGTCGGCGACAACGCGCTGTCCGATATAGCTCATGAGCACGGTCTGCGCATAGCTGCAAAGCCCCTTGAGCATGTAGATGGCAATAATGGCGATCGGAATCCACTTGAGCATCGCCGCGTTTTTTTCCATGAAGATGTCGTCGAGAACCGGCTTGACCAGGAATGCCAGGGTGGACGTGAGCCCTCCCACCACAAGCATGCAAATCATCGCCAGGGCTAATTTGGCGATATGCGGTTTGGCCAGTTTTATGAGGCGTTTGTAAATATCCATGATATAATTGATGATTTTTAAAACAACCGGTTTATAACATGTCGCAGGCGAGACGGGCCGCTCTGTCAGCCGCCCCGGGTCCGCCCAACTTTTCCCTGATCAGATCCAGTTCCTGCTTGATATTTCGCATTCGCGTCGGGTCGTTCAGGATGTTGACGACTTCCGTCGCGATGCGTTCGGGATTGGCCTCATCCTGGATCAGCTCCGGCACAACGGTCTTGCCGGCGATGATGTTGGCAAGGCCGATGTGCTCGACGGTTATGATCTTTTTCCCGATATAATAAGACACGGGAGAGACCTTGTAAATAATGACCATGGGTTTGCCCAGAAGCGCCGTCTCCAGGGTGGCCGTGCCGGAGGCGACAATCACGATGTCCGAAAGATTGATCGCGTCGTACGTGTCATGCCGGACGATCCGGACAGGCACGGGGGACTGCTGCAGGATATTTTCCACGAATGCCCGCTCCAGCGTTTCCGCCAGCGGCAGGACAAACTGCACGTGCGGCAATTTTTTCACCAGAATTTCCGCCGCGTTCATCATGACGGGCAGCAGCCTGGCGATCTCCGCGTCCCGGCTGCCGGGCAGAAGCCCCACCGTTGTTGCGCCCTCCTGAAGACCGAATTTTTCGAGGGCTTCCTGTCGCAAATATTTCGTTTTGACCGTATCCAGCAGCGGGTGCCCCACATAGGTTGCATCCACGTCTTCGTCGCGGTAGAGCTGCTCTTCAAAGGGCAGGATGACGGCCATTTTATCCACGATGGTCCTGATCTTTTTGATGCGGCCGCGCCGCCATGCCCAGATCTGGGGGCTGATATAGTAAAAGACCCTTACGCCGCAGGCCTTCGCGAATTTCCCCAACATCAAATTGAAATCCGGGTAATCGATGAGGATCAGAAGATCCGGCTTGCTTGCCATCAGGTCTGCCTTCATGAGGTTCAGTACCTTCCGGATCTGATTCAATTTCACAATGACTTCCGTCAGGCCGACCACCGCCATGTCGGCGGCGTTGGCCATCAGCTTGACGCCGGCCTCCTGCATGCGCCGGCCGCCGATGCCGCGGAATTGCAGGTCGGGGGCTATCCCGTGCATGGCCCGGACGAGATTGGCGCCGTGGAGATCTCCGGAGGTTTCACCGGCCACGATCATGACGGTTCCGGGATTATGCGACATGTCCGGGGTCCTTCTGCCGCCCTTTGCGCGCATGGGCCTTTTCAGGACACATGATTGACAACATCACAGATGATCCGGATTTCATCCTGGCTGAGTTCCGGAAACATGGGGAGGGACAGAACCTCCCCGGCGCATGTTTCAGCGCAGGCGAGGCGGTCTCCCGCGGCGTCTCCGCCGGCAAAGGCCTCCTGCCGGTGCAGGGGAACGGGATAATAGACGGCCGACGCGATCCCGTTTTCCTGCAGGGCGGCCATGATCCGATCCCGGCGCGCCGACCGGATGGTGAACTGATGATAGACATGGCGGCAACCGAGCCGCTCCGTCGGCAGCGCCATGCCGTTTTTATGCAACAGGGTCCGGTATATCCGCGCGTTCGCGCGGCGCGACGCGTTGAAGCTGTCGATATATCTGAATTTTACGCGGATGATGGCGGCCTGGATTTCGTCGAGGCGGCTGTTGTAGCCGATCAGGGAATGATGGTATCTAACGGAGCTGCCGTGGTTTCTGAGCATTCTGATCTTTTTGGCAGTCTGCTCATCATCCGTGACGATCATGCCGCCATCGCCGTAACCTGCCAGGTTTTTGCTGGGGAAAAAACTGAAACACCCGCAGTCTCCGAAGGCGCCGACTTTCTTGCCATGATGCTCAGCGCCGAACGCCTGAGCGCAATCCTCAATGATTTTAAGCTTGTATTTTTCGGCAAGCCCCATGACGGCCGTCATCGCGGCTGGATGCCCGAAGAGGTGTACGGGAATGATCGCCCGGGTTCTGGCCGTGATCTTCTGCTCGATTTTCTCCGGATCGATGTTGAAGGTGTCGGGTTCAATATCGACAAAAACGGGGACGGCCTGCAGCAGCGCAATGACCTCTGCCGTGGCGATGAAGGTGAAAGGCGTCGTGATGACCTCGTCTCCGGGACAGATTCCGCAGGCGCGCAGCGCCAGAAGCAGCGCGTCCGTGCCGCTGGCGACGCCGATCGCGAAAGCCCTGCCGTGATAGGCGGCAATTTCCTTTTCGAGGGCGGCCACGTTCAGTCCCAGGATGAACTGGGACTGACTCAGGACATCCTGCACGGCGGCATCGATGTCCGGTTTCAACTGCTGATACTGTCTTTGCAGGTCCACCATTGGGATCATAATATTCTTTCCTGAGCCTTTCTGATTTCTTCCAGAATCCGCAGGGCGACCGCCAGGACCTCTCTGCCCTCCCTGCCCGTAACCGGAGGGTTTGTCTTATGCGTCACGGCCTCGATAAAGGCGCGGATTTCTTCCTCGAGGGGGTCTTTCTGAACGATTTCCACGTGATTCTGAATGATTTCGATCTGCCCCGCGGGGTCGACCTGTCTGCTCAGAGAAAGCAGATCCCGTTTGGAGCAATCCACGGCGTGGTATCCCTCCAATCCAAAGAACCGGATCTTCTGCATGGTTTTCATACTGATCCGGCTGGCCGTGATATTGGCGACGCACCCGTTGGCAAAACGCAGCCGGGCGTTGGTGATATCCACCTTGTCGGTCAGGACGGAGGTCCCGGACGCATCGACGTCCTGAAGCGGAGAATTGACAAAATGGAGAATGATGTCAAGATCATGGACCATCAAATCCAGGATGACGTCCACGTCCGTGCCGCGCTCGTAAAAGGGATGAAGTCGATGGGCCTCGATAAAAAGGGGTTTCCGGATGACCTTCCCCAGGGCAACGACGGCCGGATTGAACCGCTCCACGAATCCGATCTGCAAAACCAGCCCGTGCCGGTCGGCCAGGGCGATAAGTTCATCGGCCTGCTCCAGGGTTTCCGTGATCGGCTTCTCCAACAGGACATGCACGCCCGCTTCGAGAAAGGCCCTGGCCACTTCGTGGTGGCAGCGCGTGGGAACGGCGATACTGACGGCGTCCACCGAACCGATCATTTCCCGGTAATCCGTCATGGCGCGGCAGTGATAAAGCTCGGCGGCGCTCCTGGCACTATCTTCAAAAACGTCCGCCGCCGCGATGATCGTACAGTTTTCCAGTTTCTGATATTTCTGCAGGTGGTATTTCCCTAAATGCCCGATGCCCACCACGCCGACTTTAATTTTTTGCATCTACCGGCAGAGTCCTCTTTCGGATTTCTCGATGAATTCAAGAAAATGTCTGACTTCCGGGATGTCTTCAACCTCTTCCCGGATCCTTTCAATGGCCGTTTTCAGCAGCAGCGATGACCGGAAAACGAGCGTGTAGGCCCGCTTGATGGCATTGATGGTTTCTTCCTCGAATCCCCGGCGCTTCAGGCCGACCACGTTCAATCCGTGGGTCGTGGCGTGATTGCCGGCCGCGATCAGATAAGGCGCCACATCCCGCGTGACGGCGGAGGCGCCGCCGATCATGCTATGGGCGCCGATGCGCGTGAATTGGTGCACGCCCGTCAGACCCCCGATGATGGCATAATCCTCCACGTGGATATGGCCGGCCAGGTTGGCGGCGTTGACCATGATGATATGGTTGTCCAGGATGCAGTTATGGGCGATATGGCTGTAGGCCATGATCAGGTTGTGGTCTCCCATGACGGTCGTGCCGGTATAGGCGGCGGTGGCCCGGTGGATGGTGACGAACTCGCGGATGGTGTTGTCGTTGCCGATGATCACGCGCGTTTTCTCGCCTTTGAATTTCAGGTCCTGGGGCGCCGCGCCGATGGCCGCGAACTGGTAGATGCGGCACCGCTCGCCGATGTCCGTATGGCTTTCGATGACCACATGAGGGCCGACAACCGTCTGCTTTCCGATATGGACATCGGGACCGATAATGCTGTAGGCCCCGATTTCAACGTCTTCGGCGATTTGGGCCTCCGGTGAGATGATCGCCGTTGGATGAATGTTCATGATTGATTAACCTTCCTGCTTTTCCTTTTTTTCTCTATGATCTTTTCCATCTCGGCCACCTTTTTCTCGAGGGCGGCAAGGGTCTGGCGCATCTCCGGCAGCCTGGAAACACAGGCCTCGATTCTCAAAAAGTCCCTGTGCGGCCTCTGGGGCGAACCCATGACAATCCGGCCGGGCGCGATGTCTTTATGAATCCCCGACTGGGCGCCGACCATGACATGGTCGCCGATTTCGATATGTCCGACCAGGCCGGCCTGCCCCCCGATAATTACACCTTTCCCTAACTTCGTGCTTCCGGAGATTCCCACCTGGGCCACAATGACCGAATATTCACCGATGACGACGTTGTGGGCAACCTGCACGAGATTGTCGATTTTGACGCCGCGCTGAATCCAGGTCCTGCCCAGCGTTGCCCGGTCAATGGTGGTGTTGGCGCCCACTTCCACATCATCGTCGATCTGCACGATGCCTGTCTGGGGAATCTTGATATTTTCCCGGCCGGGTTTCGCGAAGCCGAAACCGTCTGCCCCGACGACAACGCCGGCGTGCAGAATGACGCGTTTTCCGATCAGGCATTTCCGGTAAATCACGACGCCGGGATACAGAACGGACTGCTCGCCGACGGCCGCTTCCGGACCGATATAGACCCCCGGATACAGAACGGCGCCGCTGTCGATTCTAACTTGCGGTCCCACGTACACGCCCGGATAAATCACGGCGTCCTGAGAGACGACGGCCGTTTTATCGATGAAGGCCTGCGGACTCCGCTGCGCGGGTCCGTGATCTTCCGGATAAAAAAGGGCCAGCGCCTTTCCGAAGGCAATATACGGATCCTCGACGATCAGCAGGTTCTTGCCGGCGGCCTCCGTTTTCGGCGAGACCAGAATCGCCGAAGCGCCGGTTGTTTCGAGTTTTTTCCGGCATTTGGCATTGGAAACAAACGTCAGGTCCCCTTTTCCGGCTTCATCGATTCCGCGCACCTGCTCGATCAGGACGTCGCCGTCTCCGGCGACCCTGCCGTTTAAAAAAATGGCCAGTTCATGGAGTGTTTTGGGCATGGGATAAACCACTTTACGGCTTCGTAAAAAGTCCGGATGCTTCGTTGCGCTTCATCCCTCGTTGTTGCGGCGTACTCTTAAGTACGCCTCATTTGGATGGGGACACGACTGCGTCAAGCCCCCTCCCCATGCGCCTTGTCTGTGGAGCTTTTTACGCAGCCGTCATTTTTTCTTTGTCGGGGCTTTGTTGAATTCCTCAATCACGCGCTGGGTCAGCTCGCTTTCACTGGCGTGATAAGCCAACGGGACGATGCTGAGATCCACGATCATCGTGTATTTTTCCTTTTGACCGATGGCCGTGACAATTTTCATAATTTCGGGAATCAGGTTTTTCATGATATTCTGCTGCCTTGCCTGAAGCTCTTCGTTGGCATCCTTGACCAGTAACTGATAATCCCTGAATTTTTTCTGGTAGTCCGCTTCCTTTGTCCTTAAAACATCTTCTCTGAGCAGGGGCCGCTGTTTTTCAAGCTCGTCCTTGAGTTTTTGCAGCTCTTTTTCTCTTTCCTGAATGGAAACCCTGTCTTTCTCAACGAGTTTTTTGAATTGTTGCTCCGCCTTTTTCCCGGCTTCTGATTTCGCCACCACTTCACCGATACTGACAAAGCCTATCTTCTCGGCCGCCAGGCCCGAGGAAGCAACGAACAAACATGCCAGCAGCACCCCGGCGCCCAACATCAAACCACGATATTTTTTCATAATAACCCCCTCTTGTTCATTTTTTATCTATGGAATCTTTCGTTTGTTTTAAGATTTACATCATCATGCCGATCGTGAATTCAAAGCGACCGGCGGATTCATCGGCCTTGCGATCAAGGACAAAGCCGTACTCCAGTCTCAAGGGGCCGATGGGAGAATACCAGCGGACGCCGACGCCGGCGGTTTGCCGCATATCGCCGAATTCGTAGCCGCTTTCCCAGGTATTGCCGATATCGTAAAAGATGACGCCTTTCAAGCCGGCGTTCGCGATCAGCGGAAAGATAAATTCCCCGCTGAAAACCATCATGGTCAGACCGCCCAGCACGTCGTTTGTCACGGGATCTCTGGGACCGATATCACGCAGCCCCCTCAGGGCGCTGATGCCGCCCAGCACAAAACGTTCGTACACGGGAACATCCCGGTCCGAATTGCTCTGTAAATAGCCGGCGCGTCCATAGATGCCGAAGACCGTTTCGAGCGGCAGCGCAAAGAACCGGGAGCTGGCGACGCCGAATTTGGTATAAGTCGCATCTCCCATGAGGAAGCCGCCCGCATAGGTCACCGAGGCGCTGTTTTTTGATCCACTGGAGGGAAACATGTTATCGTTGGTCGTATCCCGGATCAACGAGGCGGTCAGGGAGCTGGTCGTCGTCAACCCCGCCTGTTTCTTGATGTAGTTCGATGCCGTTTCCTGGATGTCCTTGACATCATCCGAGGAGAGCCGGTAGCCCAGGTAGCCCGTTACATATTCCCAGATCGGATAACCCAGCGTGGCCCCCCCTCCCGTGCTGGACAGGTTGTACGTGTCGTACTCCCGGTTATAATTCCAGATATCGAACTTGCTCCAGAGCGGTATATCGAAGAGCCAGGGCTCTATGAACGAAATCTCATATTGCGTCGATCTTCCGCCGATATTGGCCTTCAGACTCAGGATCTGTCCCCGACCGAACAGATTCTGCTGGGAAATCTGGGCATTGATCATGGCCGCGTCCTGAGCGCTGTACCCGGCGCCGACGCTGAAAATGCCTGTCGGCTTTTCCTTGACGCGGATACTGACATCCGTGAGATTTTCCTTTATCCCCTTTTCCGTCTGAAAATCAATTTCCTCGAAGTAGCGCAGGCGGTTCAGGTCCTGATAACTTTTTTTCAGGTTGCTGCTGCTGTAAAGATCCCCTTCCGAGATGGCAAGTTGTCTTCTGATCACTTTATCCCGGGTTTTTGTATTGCCGGTGATGGATATGCGGTTAAAATAGACCTGATGGCCCTTTGAAACCTGGTACGTAATGTCAACCGCCTGATCTGCATCCCGAGCCTTGGTCAGCGGGGTCACTTCCGCATAGGCGTACCCCTCGTCGTTGCAGGCCTGGGTCAGATAGTCCATATCCTTCATGACCGCCTCCCGGTCAAAATAATCTTTCCGGGTGATTTTTAAATTTTCCAACAGTTTGGCTTTGGGAATTTTCAGGGGATCGCCGGCAATATCGATCTTTCCGACCTTGAATTGTTTGCCTTCCGTAACCATGATCTTCACATAAATTCCCTTCTGATCATGGGTCACCTCCGCTTCTCCAACCTGGGCATTGATGAAACCGTTATTGAGGTAAAAGGCGTTGAGTTTGCCGATGTCCTGCTTGAGTTCATCCTCCTTGAGAACACCGGAATCCGTAAAAAAAGACAGCAGATTCTTTTCCGATGTTTTCATGATATTCTTCAGCTCTTTTTCACGGAAGGCACGGTTCCCTTCGAAGCTTATTTTCCTGAGATAGAGCTTGTCGCCTTCCACGATATTAAAGACGACCCGGACGTTCTTGTCGCCCTCCTTTTCAATCTGGTCGGTGATTTCCACATTATAATAGCCCTTGCTGTGGTAAAGGCCCCTGATTTTCTCCACATCCATTTTCACTTTTTCAGGATTCACGATCTGGTGGGCTTTAACCGTCAACACCTCTTCAACGTCCCCCTTGCCGATCTTCTTGTTGCCCTTGATGATGATGTCGGAAATGATCGCCCTTTCCTGAACCGTATAGGTGATGATCTTTCCTTCAGGCGTATCGGTCACCCCGGCGGTGATGTCCCGGAAATGTCCCATCTTGTAGATGGCACGGATATCGGCGGCCACGTCCGTCTCGGAATAGAGCCCCCCCTTTGAGCTTTTCAAGGCCTGATGGATGGCAGCCGCTTCAATCTTGATATTTCCCCTGAATTCAATGCCGGCAATTCTCTGGTCGATAAAGGCCCGCATCAGAATATCCTTTTTCAGTTGCGCCAGAACGGCCGGCATGCTTTCCGCCCCGCGGCCCTGGGCAAAAACACCTGAAATGGTCTTACCCTGCCTGATGTCGATGATCCTGGCGTCGATGCTGATCAACTCTCCGAATTCAGTGAGACTTCCCGTAATGGCCAGGTCGGCCCCCAACGCTTTCCCGACGGACAGGGCCGTCGCCTCATCCACCCGCTTTCCCCGGACGGCGTTGATCGTCGCATCCCGGTCGATAACCCGGACGAATTTTGACTTCAGCAATTCAAGAGGCAGTCCTTTATCGATGGCGTCCTGAAGGCCGGCGGCATTCGTACGGCTGTGAATTTCAAAAGGAAAGACGGCAATTTTCCTGATTTCGTCCGCCATCGACTCCGCGGCGGCGAAAAGAGCGATCGCAAACAGGGTCAGCAGAATGAAAGGATTCTTTTTATTCACTAACGATCTTTCCGTCCTGGAGTCCGATGCACCGGGACATTTGTTTTGCAAGCATGGCGTTATGGGTAACGACGACCAGCGTGATCCCCTTTGTTTTATTCAGCTTGACAAGCAGATCGCCGATCCTTGCCCCTGTTTCCGTATCGAGGTTTCCGGTCGGTTCATCGGCCAGAAGCAACTCCGGCTCCATGATAAGCGCCCGGGCGACGGCGACCCGCTGTTGCTCTCCCCCGGAAAGTTCGCCGGGTTTGTGGGTCCTTCTATCATGAAGTCCCATATCTTTCAAGAGAAGTTCGGCACGCCTTGCGGCTTCATGTCTGCCCAGCCCGTGAATCAGTGCCGGCATCATGACATTTTCCAGGCTGCTGAACTCCGGCAACAGATTGTTGAACTGAAAGACAAAACCGATTTTTTCGTTTCTGAAAACAGCCAGCTTTGTTTCCGGCCAGAGGAAAACATTCTGATCCTCGAATAAAATAGTGCCGGACGTCGGGCGATCCAGCGTCCCCAGGATGTGAATCAGGGTGCTTTTTCCGGAGCCCGATACGCCGACAACGGCCAGGGAATCCCCTTTGCCGATGTCCATGTTCAAATCCTTCAGGACATCGATCCGTGTGCCGTCTTTGACAAAGGTCTTGTTGAGATTGCTGATCCTGATCACGATAACCCTGTCATGCAAATAATTCCCTTTTTCCTACTGTCATGTCAATCAAGAAATGTCATTTCGACCGCAGGGAGAAATCTAAGATTTCTCAGTCGTGAAGACTCCTTCGAAATGACAGAGTATCGTTGACACGACACTACTCATATCTCAATGCCTCCGCCGGATCCAGCTTCGACGCCCGCCAGGACGGATAAATGGTCGATAAAAAACAGATAAGCAGCGACCCCGCGATGATGATGGAGACATCGCCGTAATTGACCCGCGAAGGGAGTTCGTTCAGGTAATAGACATCACCCGGCAGGATCTTAATCCCCAGCAGATTTTCAACAAATACGGAGATTTTCGACAGATTCAGTGCGACCGTGATGCCCCCGAGGGCCCCCAGCAGCGTCCCGATGACGCCGATGATCACCCCCTGCAGGATAAAGATCTTCATGATACTTCTGGAGGTCGCCCCCATGCTCTTGAGAATGGCAATATCCTTGCTTTTTTCCATGACCACCATGATCAGCGTGGTGATGATATTGAAGGCGGCCACGAGCACGATCAGGCTCAGTATGATGAACATGACCCTTTTTTCAAGCCGCAGGGCGGAAAACAGATTTTTGTTCATTTCCATCCAGTGCCTGGCCCAGTAGGGGAATCCTAACTTGCGTTCAATGGCCTTGGCAATCACATCCGCCTTGTAAATGTCCTTGACGCGGATTTCCACGCCGGTGACCCGTTCTCCCATGTTTAAAAATTCCTGGCAGTCTTTCAGCGAGACAAAGGCCAGCGTGGAATCGTACTCATAAAAACCAGAATCAAAAATCCCGACGACCAGAAATCGTTTCATCCGGGGGATCATGCCCATGGGCGTTGCCACGCCCGTGGGCGAGATAATGCTGATCGGCTGATACAGAAAGATGCCGAGATTCTTTGCGAGTTCTTTTCCCACGATGACGCCCGGGAGATCGATCAGGCCCGGTTCGATCCTTTCTGCCGGGCGCTTGTCAACCCGCAGAAAATCCATCCGGCCCTCCTTCATTTTTTCCAGCGTTATCACCTGGAAAGCGCTCTCCACCGCCAGTCCGCGCAGCACGACCCCGCTGGCGCTGTTCCCGCTTTTCACCATCGCCTGGCTGTAGATGAACGGCGTGGCGGCGACGACGCCGGGAACATGCTCGATGTTCTTGATGATCTGAGGGTATTGCTTCATGGGTCCGTTGTACTCCATGAGCACGATGTGTGAATTGATCCCCAGGATTTTATTGCGCAGGTCCGTTTCAAAACCGTTCATGACGGCAAGAACGATGATGAGCGCAGCCACGCCGAGAAAGATGCCGGCGATGGAAATGAAGGTAATGACGGAAACAAAGACCTGCTTTCGCTTGGCCCGGAGATACCTCAGGCTGACGAAGAATTCGTATGACATCAGTGGCCGCCTTCGTCCTTGATCCGCATGTGGGGAAAAAGAATCACATCGCGAATGGAGGCGCTGTCCGTCAGGAGCATGACCAGCCGGTCGATCCCGATGCCCTCGCCCGCCGTGGGGGGCATGGCATACTCGAGCGCCGTGATGTAGTCTTCGTCCATTTCATGGGCCTGGTCATCCCCGGCCTCCCTCTGTTTGAGCTGCATCAGAAATCGATCCCGCTGATCCACGGGATCATTCAGTTCCGAGAAGGCATTGGCGATTTCTTTTCCGCAGATGTAAAGTTCAAAGCGGTCTGTCAAGGCCGGATCGATGGCGTTCCTGCGCGATAACGGGGAAACTTCGACCGGATAGTGGGTGACAAAGGTCGGCTGGACCAGATGGGCCTCGGCCGCCTCCTCGAAGATGGCCATGATCACGTTGCCCAGAGGCGCCCGATCATCGATATCGAGGTGCAGGGATCTGGCACAGGCGATGGCCCTGTCTGCATCTTCCAGCACGTCCGGCTCGATCCGGCAGGCCTGAATAATCGCATCCTTGACCGTGACGCGCCGCCAGGGCGGCGTCAGGTCGATCTGTCGATCCTGATAGGTAAAGGTCAGGCTGCCGAGCAGGTTCTGCGCCACGAAAACGAACAGCTCCTCGGTCATGGTCATGAGATCCTCGTAGGTCGCATAGGCCTGGTAGAACTCCATCATGGTGAATTCCGGATTGTGAAAGGTGGAGATGCCTTCATTGCGAAAATTCCTGTTGATTTCGTAAACCCGTTCCATGCCCCCGGTGACAAGCCGTTTCAGGTAAAGCTCCGGGGCGATCCGGAGGTAGAGATCCATTCCCAGCGCATGATGATAGGTCTTGAAGGGCCTGGCCATCGCGCCGCCCGCCCGGGGCTGCATCATCGGCGTTTCTACTTCCAGGAAATCCCGTTCTTCCATGAAACGTCGAATCAACTGGATAATCCGGCTCCGCTTCTGAAAAACTTCCTTGACCCGGGGATTGACGATCAGATCCAGATGGCGCTGGCGATAGCGGGTTTCAATGTCCGTCAGGCCGTGCCACTTCTCCGGCAGCATCCGGATGGCCTTCGACAGCAGGCGCAACCGGCCGGCCTCGATCGTCAGTTCTCCGGTTTTCGTGCGGAAAACCCGGCCTTCGATCATGACGATATCGCCCACATCGAGTTTTTTAAACAACTGGTAAGCCGCCTCGCCCAAGATTTGCCTGTGAATGTAGCCCTGCAGGCGGCCCTTCCGGTCCTGGAGGCTGATGAAGGCCGCCTTGCCGAAATTCCGGATCGCCATGATCCGGCCGGCGAGGCTGAACGGCTCCTCCACCTGCGACAACTGATCAGGGCTCATTTCCGAAAAGCGCGACAGAATTTCTTCCGTTGTATTCCGGATATTGACATCGTTCGGATAAAGATCGATACCCTCCGCCTTCAGGGCATCGATCTTTTCCTTCCGTTTTTTCAGGAGATCACTTTCTTCCATGCGTCAATCCCTGTTATTCTTTAATATAAAGTCGATTTGACTATATTTTTTTTCTCTATTAGTCAAGCGTGATTTAAAAGAATCCTGCCTTGAAGTATTTATCGACAGGGCATCATTCATTCTGCATATCCTGCAGGCCCGGCGTTTTCCAAGAATTATGTTGTCATTCGTGTTTGAGTTGTGTATTGTTCTGCCAGGACGTCGGTCCGGAAAAGGGGGAGAAATTATGGTTAACAAGGCGACTCTCATCGGCAGGCTTGGAAAGGATCCGGATGTCCGTTATACGCCGGATGGATTGATGGTCACCAATTTCAATCTGGCAACCGATGAACAATGGAAGGATAAAAGCGGCCAGAAGGTCCAGAAAACGGAATGGCACCGGATTGTAACCTTCGGCAAGCTCGCGGAGATATGCGGCAATTATCTTGCCAAGGGAAAGCTGATTTTCGTTGAAGGCCGCATCCAGACAAGATCCTGGGAAGACAAAGACGGCGTCAAGCGTTACACGACGGAAATTGTCGCCTCGGATATGCGGATGCTGGACTCGAAGGGACAGGGCAGAGGATCGGACGCTCCCGCGGAAGAAGCCTTTCCGGCGGATGCCACTCCTGATGAGGACGTGCCTTTTTAAGCACAGGGCTTATTTGGGGTCGATTTTTTTGTTCTCCGGCGTCACGTCGATTTCATCCGGTTCTTTGCTCGCCTTTTTAAAATTCTTGATGCCCTTGCCGATGGCGCCGCCGATTTCCGGAAGTTTGCCTGCGCCAAAGATAATCAGGATAATTACGAGGATAATGATCAACTCGGACATGCCGATTCCAAACATATCGATTCAACCCCTTCCGTGGCTCTTTAAAACAGTGAAGCCATGTTAGAACAATAAACCATCCTTGTCAAACAATTCCTGACAGCAAAGCCATCAGCCTTCAGGGGAAACGTAAGTGTACGACCTGCCCGCGCTTTCCGATGCTTCCAACGGGTTTGCCCTGAAACATAATATCGATTCCCCCCGCATTGCCGATGTCGACCGTGAAAGACTCTGCGGCAAAACGCTCAAGCGTTTCGCCTGCTTTCAGGATCATCTGCTCAGATTGATTGCGGTCTTCCCGGATCCTTAACCACACAGGTTCCCGGGCTTCCATAAAAAGGCGGTAGTTTTTTTCTGTCGCCTGCTTCGGTATCTCCGGCTGAACGCTTTTTACCGGAATATTATCCGCCGGCGTGGCCGGAGCTCTCGCCTGTATCACTTCCCGGGGTTGCGCAACTTTCGGAATAACTGCCGTAACCGTTTTTTCCTGGCCGGGCGACGCTTCCGGCAGCGGTTGCGCAATCGGGGGGCCTGTTTCCGCCGGTTTCACATCAGGCGCCTGTTGGACGGGTGCAGCAGGCTGACCTGGGACAATCTCCGGCCCCGGTTGGTTGTAGCGTACCAGAACAAAGATGACAATGATCGCCGCCGTCGCCGCCGCGGACAAAAGCCAGATGGCCCGTTTATAACGTCCATTGGTTTTTCGCCGAGTCCCTCCGGCCTCCTGTTCCTGCCGGATGCGGTCATTCAGGGATTGAAGATGTCTTTCATAGGCGTCCAGCAAAATTTCACTTTCCGCGCCAATGACCAAGGCATAGCTCCTGATGAAGGGCCGGGCATAGACAGGCGTCGGCAGCAGGTGAAACTGCCCCTTTTCAATGGCTTCCAGGTTGACGGCACTGATGCGGGTCCGTTCGAAAACGTCGCGCAGCGAAAGACCCTTTGCTTCTCTGAGCGCCTTCAGATCAGGATATAAAATGGGAGCGCTGTCTTCTTGGTTTTCCGGCGCCGGGCTGATTCTACGGTCTGTCATTTAACCCCATCCCTTTGAACTTGCCGTAGTCTTTAACACTATTTAGCAAGGCAATCAATCAAAATTGACGACCACTTTGAGATTGTTTTTTAGGATGAAGGCGTGATAGACATGCCGGCACTTCATATCCGGGAAATGGAACCGCATGAACGAATACCTGCCATTTGCAATGGCCATCGCCGGCGAAGCCGGCCTGTTGTTGAAGAGCAAGCTCAATGATCGACATACCATCGATTTCAAAGGTGAAATCGACATTGTGACCGAAGCCGACCGGATGTCCGAGGCGCTGATCCTGTCGGCCATCCGACGCCAGTGCCCCGATCATGACATCCTGTCGGAAGAATCTTCCGCAACCCTCAATGGTTCATCCTATCGCTGGATCATCGATCCCCTGGACGGAACGACGAATTACGCCCATGGCTACCCCGTCTTCTGCGTATCCATTGCCCTTGAAAGGGAAGGCGAAGTCTGCCTGGGCGTCGTTTTCAACCCGATGCTCGATGAGATGTTTGCCGCCGAAAAAGGGGGAGGGGCCTATCTGAACGGCCGGAGGCTCGCCGTCTCCGGGACCGCAATCCTTTCCCACAGCCTGCTGGCGACGGGCTTCCCCTATGACATCCGTGAAAGCAAAGATAACAACATCAATTATTTCGTAGAAATGGCCCGTAAAGTCCAGGCCATCCGCCGTGCAGGTTCCGCCGCGCTGGATCTGGCCTATGTCGCCGCCGGCCGTTTCGACGGGTTCTGGGAATTAAAACTCAGTCCCTGGGATACCGCTGCCGGGGGGCTTCTGGTCCGGGAGGCCGGGGGGATGATTACGGACCTTTTCGGGTCGCCGTTCAAGCTGCTATCCCCTCATATCCTCGCGTCGAACGGCGTCTTGCACGAGGACATGATGGCGGTCTTCAGGCAGGCCGAAACCGCCTGAGCGTGTCCTGCCTTGTCTATCCGGTCTGCATCATTTCTTCGTAAAATCTCCGGCCGATTTCCAGTCCCCTGTCAATGAAATCAGGGCCGTATTCCCTGCCGGTCGGCGTCCGGAAGGTTTCACGGATACTCCGGAGGGCTTCCATGCCCCTCGGAAAGCGCGGAAGAGCCGCCGCCAGAGACGCCTTGCGGGCGTCCAGCATGGCCCAGAGGGTCTCTGTAAAGTTATCCGGTCCCCAGCGGAATTTGTCGGCGTCGTACAGGGCGTCCGACAATAGCTGACCCGCCGGTTCATCGAGCGCATCCGGCGTCTGAAAGGCCTCATGATTCGCAATCGCCCGCGTAATCACCGAACATTCGTTCTCATTGAGCGCGAAGCCCGTCAGGATACTTGACGCTTCCCGGGCGCCCGCGCGGGCATGATCTTTTTCGGGCCGTTTGATGTCATGCAGCAGGCCCGCCAGATGCGCGAGCAGGATCAGGCGTTCGGTGTCGATTGCATACGGGGCGTGGCTCATCTCAAGCAGGATGATGGCGCCGGCATCGACAGCCACTTTACGGACATGCAGCAGGCCGTGACCGTAGCAGTCGCCGTAAGTCTCAACGATTCCAAGGCAGTGGCTGACCATCGGTGCGCGCTCGAATAACCGCTGCGATTTTTCCACGTCCCTGTGGTGGTTCAGATAGAACCGCGGGGAGCCCAGGTCGGTGGCAATCCTTGTAGTAAGATTTCGTGCCCGCTCGTGGTCGTGTTCCGACAATGCCGATATCTCTTTTTTATCCATTTTTATTCATTTGTTACGAGTGTGTCAAACTTACCAGTATTGATGGAAGGCTTCAAGAGATTTTCTCCGGACCCGGAAGATTCTGCTTGTTTTCCGGCATTGGAAGATTTACAAAATCAGGGGGACATGAACGAAGGATAAGGAAACCCGATGACGAGCCTTCTGGACCGGCTTTACGCCGGACAATCCAATAAACGACTTTTCTTCAGACAGGGTTGGGGAGACCTGCCTTTGCTGAAGAATCTCCTTGCAGCCGGTTTTCGCATCCCCCCCGCACAGGATCTGACGATTGTATGGGGTCATGAGCGCAGGGAAAAGGGCGCCCGCATCCGGCAGGGATCGTATGTGAGCCCCTTTGACGCGCCCGGTTTTCCCCGGGAAAGCCGTACGGGCTATATCGAACTGGTCCTACCGCAGGCGGCGAAGCAGGAGACCCCGGTCTGTCTGCATTTTGCCGCCACGGGCGATGAAGGCTTCGCGCGGCGGCGGATCGTCCTGGCCCTGCCGCTGGTCCGGCACGGAATCGGTTCGTTGATCCTCGAAAACCCCTTCTACGGGAAGCGGCGCCCTCCCGGCCAGCACGGCAAGATGCTCAACCGGTTCGTCGATCTCTATCTGATGGGGGCCGCAACCGTCCAGGAAGGCCGGTCGCTCATGCAGTGGCTGCGCCGGGAGGGTTACGGGCGGCTCGGCGTCTGCGGGATCAGCATGGGCGGCCACATGGCGGCCCAGGTCGGGGCGCTGTCCGAGTCTCCCGCTGCGATTGCCGCCTGCATCACACCGCATTCGGCCAACGCCGTCTTTACGGAGGGGATCCTGAAGGATTATCTGGCATGGGATGTGCTGAACCGGGAACTCAACGGGTCCTGCAGGGCCTTTGATTTTGTGAGAGATTTCCTGAATCTGACGGATATCCGTCATTACCCTGTCCCGGCCAATCCCCGGGCCTGTTTTCTTGTCGCCGCGGCAAAAGACGCCTATATCCCGCCGGAATCGGCGATGATCCTGCACCGGCACTGGCCCGGCTCGACCATGCAATGGCTCAAGGGCGGGCACGTGGGGGCCTTCCTGTTCCACCGCCGCGATTTTCTCGCGGCGATCGTCAAGGCTTTCGAGCAGTTATAGCGGAAAACATTTGATTCGCCGCTTGCGAACCATTTTTCATCGGTCCCGCAAGTCTCTCGAAGAATCGCTTGCAATCCGGGATTATTGTCCGTAAAAAACCAACCATGTCCGAAGTGATTGTCAGAACATCCGCCTACGATGAACGGAGGCTCCGGCCGCTGCTGTTCGACATGCTGGCGCGACTCGACGGCGGCCGGATTCAGCGCGGAACCAGGGTTTTGGTCAAGCCGAACCTGCTGTCGCCCGCCGCCACCTGGTCCAGCGGCCGGTTCCCGATTCCACCCGCTGCAAGATGTGCGGCGAATGCTGGAAAATCTGTCCGGCCAAAGCGATTACCGCCCGCAAAAGCGACCTGTCCTTCGATTATGACCGTTGCATCCGCTGTTACTGCTGCATCGAAGTCTGCCCCTACAGCGCCCTGCGCGCCGTGGAAACGACTGCGGGCCGGGCCATCCGCCGGGCTGCGTTCAAAATCTTTTAGTTCGAGTGCGCTGGTATCGCCGCTACTGATACAGATCCGCGCTCTCGAAGCAGAATTCCGATATTCACGGGCGGCGGCAGCGGATAGTCGCCGGAGTAGCAGGCCAGGCAGAAATGATCGGCCGGCATGCCCGAAAGGATAATGCCTTCCGGTTGTTCGGGCCTATGATGACGGGGTGTTCGCGATCTTTCCGCTGTCGGCTGTATGGCGGCATCGGGTTTCGGCGGTGAAGAGGGCGGCCAGGATCGCCAGCGCCGCGAAAACCGCGATCAGAACAAATCCCGACCGGTAGGCGGCCAGGTCGTAGATCCGAACGCCGATCACAAGCGTTCCGCGCCATTGGAGATCGAGCATCCAGCCGATCATCGGCTGAAGGATCATCCCCCCGCCCATCGAGCCCATGTTGCACACTCCGCTCACCGTTCCGGCCAGTGCGGGAGGAACGGATTCCCTCACACATGCGAAACTGACGATGACGGCCCCTCCCGCGAGACCTATCGCGCTCACAAGTGCCGTCAGAAGCCAGATGGGTAGATTCGGAATGAAGAGAACCGGGAGCCAGCAGAGCAAAGAGATGACCGAACCGAACACCAGAAAGGGTTTGCGTAGGCCGATCCGGTCCGAAAGAGAGCCCAGCAGGACCCCGCCGACGGCGTAAAAGATCAGCATGGCCGACGTGATGGCGGCGCTTGCGGCGGTGGACAGTCCGTAGTGCGTAGCGAGAAACGGGACGCCCCAGAGACCGGCGAAAGCCAGGATCGGTCCCGCCAGGCCGCCTGTGAGCAGCGAAAGGAGCAAGGTGTTCCGGTAGCGCAGAACACGGATCAATCCGTTTAACAGGGTCTTCGGGGATGAGACGGCGTGCGGGTCGGTTGGCGCATAGCTCCGGTAACCCCTCTGGGCGGGGTCGTCCCGGACAATCCACCAGATGCCCGCCCCGATGACGAGGTGCAGGCCCGCAACCACGACCATGACGGGACGCCAGCCGAACCCCTCCACGAAAAAATACAGGGGGATGCCGGCGAATGTGGCGCCCGCGACGCCTACGAATAAGACAATTCCACTGACCGTGGCATAGAAGCGAAGCGGAAACCAGCGCGTCGAAAGACGCAGCAGGGCGACGAAGACGACGCCCGCCGCCGCGCCGATCAACAGCCGGCCCAGGTCTGCCGCAGCGATGGAAGTGGCGGAGGCGAAGAGGAATGTGCCGCAGGCGGCGACAAGCGATCCGGCAGTCAGAAGCTTTCGGGGACCCCAGTGGTCGGCCAAAATGCCGGTGGGAATCTGCATGAAGACATAGCTGTAGAAGTAAAAGGCGCTGAGCTGGCCGAGTTCCCTGGCCCCGATGCTGAATTCAGCCATCAGCGGATCGGTCATGACGGCCGGGGCGACGCGGTGGTAAAAGCTGGTGAAGTAAAAGGCCGCTCCCAGACCCCAGACGAGCCAGGCAAGAGACGCCGGAGGGTGGTTTTTCTGCTCCATAATTCTTTCCATGGCGGATAAGGCGGCTTCCGGCCGCGAACCCTGGACCTTGCTTAACAAATCGGGAGCGCGATCTCAAGGAAAACCTGTCGCCCCGGCGCCGGTATTAATGCACGCAGCATTTTGACGGTAAAGGGCCAGCCGTGGTTGACAGGGCCCTCAGATTTAGAAAGAGATTCTTTATCATTTGATGATACGAGGAAATAATCAAGATCACGGCTTGACACAGACACAAAAATTACGTAGAAATAACGGTGAACATCGACAAGGGGATTTAAAGGAATCGATCCGCTGCCATTTTGGGAAAAAAAGAAGAGGGGGCCGACGTTGGCCCGCCCTTCATGCTGTGTCGGGGAAATGGCCGGGTTTTCAGTATTGTCGAGTCATCTTAACGGGGAGGGTTGCTGAAAATCTGTACCGATCCATATCAGGAGGTGAAATATGGACGCAAACAGAAAAGTTATCGAGCAGTTGCTTGCCGAAACAGGCGTCAAGATCAACGGCCCCGAGCCCTGGGACATCCAGGTGCGGGATGAGCGCTTTTACACCCGCGTGCTGAAGGATAAAAGCCTCGGGCTTGGGGAATCCTATATGGAAGGCTGGTGGGATTGCGCCCGCATCGATGAGTGCATCTGCCGGCTCCTGAAGGGAAACCTCGAAGAGAAAGTCAGGGGGAACCTCAGGGTGCTTTTGTCTTACCTCTTTGCCCGCAGCTTCAATCTCCAGTCGCCGTCCCGGGCGGACATTATCGCCCGCAGGCACTACAATCTCGATAACGACCTCTTCCTTTCCTTTTTGGACCCCCATAACCAGTACAGTTGCGCCTATTTTCAGGAAACGGATGATCTGGCTCAAGCCCAGCAGAAAAAGCTCGACCTCATCTGCCGGAAAGTCGATCTGCAGCCCCAGGATCATGTCCTGGATATCGGCTGCGGCTGGGGTGGTTTTGCCCGCTATGCCGCCGAACATTACGGGTGTACCGTCACAGCCGTCAACATTTCCGAGGAACAGATCCGGTTTGCCCGCGAGTCCTGTGAAAATCTGCCGGTAAAAATCCTGTGCGAGGATTACCGGCGAATCCAGGGGATCTTCGACAAGATCGTATCCATCGGGATGTTCGAACACGTCGGGCAGAAAAACTACCGGACGTTTATGAACGTCGCCTATCGCTGTCTGAAGGAGAGAGGGATATTTCTGCTCCACACGATCGGCAGCAATACTTCCCGGGTCAACTGTGAGTCCTGGATCAACCGCTATATCTTCCCCAACGGGATGCTGCCCACTATTGCCCAGATCGGCCGGGCCGTAGAGGATCTCTTTGTGATTGAGGACATCCATAACATGGCCCCCCACTATGAAAAGACCCTTCTGGCCTGGAACGACCGTTTCCAGAAGGCATGGCCCCGATTTGCGGGAAAATTTGACCGGACGTTCAAGAGAATGTGGGAATACTACCTTCTCTGTTGCGCCGGGGCCTTCCGCGCCAGAGATATACAGGTCTGGCAGATCGTGATGACTAAACCGGGCGCCGACCAGCCGCGGTGCCGGGTTCGTTAAAAGGGGAAGCCGGAGACGCAGGCGCCTTGCCATGAACACAGAGAAAAGGATCATGCTGCGTCATGCCCCTGTTCGGCGACAACCGACCGGTAAGAAGGCCCTGAACTGAGGGGCAAAAAATGGCGCACCACACATTGAAACCCGCAACAAGAGATTTTCAGATAAATCCAATGGAGCAGGCGATCATGAACTGCGCTGCATAGTACATCGGGAGACCGGCCAGACGGTTGATGTATTCCTTCTTTACAAATCGGTGGCGCGCAACGAAGATATCTGAAAGATAGAAGAGGATTGCTCCGCAAAAGACAAGCGCTTTTCCCGTAAAGTTCAGATGTTCATTCCCGACAAGCGATGCTGCGCCGATAACCATCATGGTGATGATTGCGATATAAGCGATCACCGGAATGATCATCGCTCCCAGGTATGGCCTGATCCAGATAAAAACCGTCACGCTGATTGCAAGGCAAAGCGCTGTGATGATCACAATCGGCTTCCCCGGGGATCCCATTGAGAAAAATGCGATGCTGTACAGAATATGCCCCGCCAGAAATGAAACGAGTCCGACCATGAAAAGTTTTCTCGACAGGAAGAAGATGAGAAATACATCGCCTGCCATACAGAACAGCAGCCCGGCCAGGATAAAACCATAGTAGTTCGGATTTGCATGGGAAACGCTGAGGGCCACCAGGATAAACAGTGCAGAAAGAAGAGGCTTTGTCATGATCACCCCCCGCGTGGATTCCCTTTTCGTGAAAAAAAGGAGACCAACCAGCAGGGGCAAGGCCAATATGATAATCACGATGTTCACATTCATGATGAAGGGTGATATTTCAGGCGAATTCCTTTTCAATGCGCTCCATGGCCAGGGCCAGCCGGTCGTCGGGGACGGTCAGGGAGATGCGGATGTAACCCTCCCCGTACTGGCCGTAGGCCGTTCCGGCGGCCACCACCACTGCCGTCTTTTCGAACAGGCGATTGGTGAAATCCAGGGACGTCATGCCTTTCGGGACCGGGACCCAGAGATAAAAGGTGCCCTTCGGCGGATCGAACCGGATGCCGATCTTCTCCAGCGTCTTGAGGACCTGCGCCCGCCTTTTCGCGTAAATGCCGATCATGTGGTCGATCGCTTTGATTTCGTGCTTCAGGGCGTAGATGCCGGCGTACTGGATGGGATTGAAAATGCCGGAGTCGGTATTCTCCTTGACCTTGCTGATGGCGGCGATCAGTTCCGGATTGCCCACGGCCATGCCGATCCGCCAGCCCGTCATGTTGAAGGGCTTGGAAAGGGAATTCAACTCCACGCCCACGTCTTTGGCGCCCTCGGCCATCATGAAACTGAGCCTTTCCTGTCCGGGGAAGACGATTTCGCTGTAGGGATTGTCGTAACAGACGGCGATGTCGTGCTTCTTGGCGAAGGCCACGAGCCGGTCGAAGAATTCGCGGGTGGCGCAGGCGCCCGTCGGGTTGTTGGGGTAGTTGAGAAACAGGCCGCGCGCCCGTTTCAGAATATCGGCGGGGATCTCTTCAAAAACAGGTAGATAGCCGTTTTCCGCCCGGATGGGGACGTTGTAGGGCTCGCCGCCGCCCATGAGTATGCTGGCCCGGTACGCGGGATAGCCGGGATCGGTCATGAGGACCACGTCGCCGGGGTTGATGCACGCCAGGACAAAATGATGGCAGCCCTCCTTTGAGCCGATCAAGGCCAGGACTTCGTTTTCCGGATTCAGGGAGACGCCGTAGCGCATGGAATACCAGAGCGCCACCTCCTGCCGGAACCGTTGCATGCCCTTTTCTTCATCGGTGGGATAGCGGTGATTCTCAGGCTCTCTGGCCCGGCGGGCCAGTTCGTCGATGATGCCGTCAGGCGTCGCCTCCACGGG
>JAUSOK010000172.1 GCA_030656035.1 Syntrophales bacterium | reverse complement strand
CCCGGTAGAACGATCAAGACCGTTCTGTGAAAGTTATCAACATGTAGTGCCTAAACGCGTGGCCTGAGCAATGCAACTGCCTGACTATGCGCATAAATATTTTTCAGACCATGAACTTGGGTTAACATATATCAAGAACTGTCTAGTCAGGATAGTTCTGGGAACAGCGTGAAAATGGGAATAGTGTCAATCGCTTATATTGAGACTATGTTTAGAAGATTGATTGCAAATATTGCTGCCATATTACAGTTAAGAAGCGGCAATTTCAAACCATAGAAATATACATCAGAAAGCTGGGACCGGAATACGATCTATGGGAATCTTTATTTCGCCAAATTGGAAGCATCCAGTCCTTTCCAATTCATTTAACACGTCTGTCGATTTCTTATCGCACAGTTTCACCAGATGATTTAAGAGGTTCTCGTTCGGTCCATCACTCCGCCCATACATCATTGTAAAATTAACCGGCAAGTAGGCATCCTTAAAAATCGGTGCCTTCCTATCGTTGAACAGGATATGATTATCAAGATCGTGGTCTGTTACAAATGCCACCCTTTTGGCGACATTTCGGCGATCACGCATGAACCCTTGTATAAGGACCAACCATCCGAATTTTTCGGCCGGCAACTCTTCTGGACAGTTACGGAATACGATTACCCCATTCCAAGGGAAATTTACGTAATAACTCGTTTGCTCAGTAGATCCGGGAGGCTTTTGCACTTCACAGTGAATTACAGAAGAAACCGATACCTTCTCTCCGTTTATTGTTTTCGTATTTGTGTCAATGCCGATAATGAGATCGAAGAACGAGGAAAGGCATCTCATAAGTGAAGCAGTATCCCGAATGACCTTATCTTGAATTCGGGCGATGACCTTTTCCTTTCCCGATTGTCCCTCATAATGGGTCTGTGAATAGGTTGCGGCAGGCTGAATGACGCGACCATCAGCCGTTAATCCCACAAGCTCCATTTTTTCATGATCGTAGTAGAAACCGCTCAGAGGCTCTGGAGATCCCACCATAACGATTTGTTGCCTTGGTTTTTTATCAAGACAACATTTCTTATGTTTCATTCCGCTGCCACAGGGGCAGGGATCATTTCTACCGACTTCGGCCATCGTGTTTATATCCCGTGTATTTTCCTGTCCCACCCCCATGATCTTCAATAGAGAGTTCCTGCCTCAAGATTATTTTTTTAGTTTCTTTTATCATGAAAAGCAGCTAACCTTCAATTTTAGATACTTTCACATTTTTATCTGCTTGCACATTACCAAAGGAAAGCTGCTACAAAAGCGCATCAGCCGAAAACCTCGACTACAATAAAAACGAATGACCTTTCAATAATATCAAGGGTGCGGATAAGGTGAAAGTGAGGTTGCTCGTTATCGGGCTTTGATCTAATCCTTTTTCATGGCTTGCGAACCATTTTTCAGGGATTATGCTAAGCTCTCTTGGCAATGTCCAGCCGGATCGAGGAATTTGCTTGATTTTATGAAAGGAGCGGAGTAGAAAAGAGCCGACAAGTGACAGGGGTGCCGATCAGGCTGAGAGAATACCCTTTGAACCTGACCTGGGTAATGCCAGCGTAGGGAGTGGCGTCTGATTCAGATTCGTGTTGAGTGAGACTTGGAAGGGGCCATGTTCCGGTGCTGAGGGGCGGGCCCTTTTTTGCATGGGTCATAACGTTTTTTTTTGCGATGCCGTCAGGGGGTGTTTCTTGAAAAGGGTGGTGTTTGTCATTTGCGGCGGCCCCATCGGGGATCTTGCTTTTCTGCAAACGGAGCGGGAACGCCACCTGCCCGTCGGTTTGATTTGCGCGGACGGCGGCGCCCGGTACATCCATGCCCTGGGTCTGACGCCCGATCTGATCGTGGGCGATATGGATTCCTTGGACGGTGAGCTGCAGCGCGACTTCGTCATGAAGGGGAGCCGGATCATGCGTTACCCTGAGGCAAAGGACGAGACGGATTCCGAACTCGCCCTCCAGATGGCCTTTATGATGACGCCGGATGAAATCCGGATCTACGGCGCACTCGGGGCCAGGATCGATCACACGCTTGCCAATCTCACCTTGCTTGCTTCGGCGGCTGACCGGGGGATTGAGACGCGCCTGCTGGATGAGTGGTGTGAAATAATTCTCGTCCGGCAGACGGCGGTCATCGAAGGTGAAATCGGACAGACGGTGTCCCTGCTTGCTTTTGGCGCCGATGTGACGGGCGTGACGCTGGAGGGCTTTGAATACCCGTTGAGGAATGCGACAATTACCCTGGCAAGGCCCATCGGCATCAGCAATCGCCTGACAGCGGCGCAGGGGGTCATTTCGGTGGAATCGGGCGGCCTGCTTGTCATCCGGTATCTCAAGGCGGGCCATTTCCCGCGGGGGGCATAACTCGTGCGTGTTAAAAGAGTTTTAACGATCGCCGGCTCCGACTCCGGCGGCGGGGCGGGCATCCAGGCCGATCTGAAGACCATTACCGCGCTCGGCGGCTTCGGGATGAGCGTCATCACTGCACTGACGGCCCAGAATACGCTCGGCGTCACGGGCATTCATGAGGTTCCCGCGGATTTCGTGGCCATGCAGTTCGATGCCGTCGCCTCCGATATCGGGATCGATGCGGCCAAAACGGGCATGCTGGCCTCTGCGGAAATCATGCGCGTGGTCGCCGCGAAGGTGAGACAATACGGCGTCGAGAAACTGGTCGTGGATCCCGTCATGGTCGCCAAGGGCGGGGCCAGGCTGATCCGGGAAGATGCGCGGGAGACATTGGTGAAGGAATTGATCCCGCTGGCCTGTGTCGTGACGCCGAACATCCCGGAGGCGGAGTTCCTGTCGGGCATGCCGATTGCCGGACCGAAAGACATGCGGACAGCGGCGGCCGTTATTCATGAACTCGGCGCCCGGTACGTGGTGATCAAAGGGGGCCATATGAGCGGGGCCGCCATAGACATTCTTTACGACGGCCGGCGTTTTTACGAGTTTGAGGCGGAGCGCATCGCGACCGGGGATACCCACGGGACGGGCTGCACCTTTTCCGCGGCGATTGCAACGGGCCTGGCCGCCGGAAAGAGCGTGCACAACGCCGTCGATGCGGCGAAAAAATACATACAGGAGGCCATCCGGTACGCCTGGCGCATCGGAGGGGGGCACGGCCCGACGAATCATTTCGCGCCTGTTTTTCAGGAGATTTCGCGCTATCGCTGCCTGGCCGAGCTGAAGTCCGCCCTGCAGCGGTTGTTGAATGAACCTTGCGGCGGCATCATCCCGGAAGTTCAGTCCAACCTGGTTTACGCCCTGCCGGATGCCCGCTCGCCGCAGGACGTTGCCGCCGTTCCGGGCCGGATCGTTCGTGTGGGCGACAGGGTGGGAATCCTCTGTGAACCGGCTTTCGGCGCATCCCGGCACATTGCGAAGATCGTCCTGACGGCGATGCGCTACGATCCGGAGATCCGTTCCGCCATGAATATCCGTTTTTCCGAGGACGTCGTCAGCCTCTGTACGGCGCAGGGCTTCCGGGTGGCGCATTTCAGCCGTTCCGACGAACCGCCGGACGTCAGGGAAAGGGAAGGCTCATCCCTGGAATGGGGCGTAAATGAAGTGTTCTCCCGTGGCGGCGACGTTCCGGATATGATCTTCGACCGTGGAGATGTGGGAAAGGAGCCTATGATCCGCGTCTTGGGGAAGGACCCCGACGATGTGGTCAACAAGGTTCTGAAGCTGGTGAACTGTTTATAAAAGGAGGGGCAGAGTTCTCAATGGAATTGAATGAAATTACCATTACACGCGCGATCATTGAACGTTTTTCCAAGAAATTTCTGGATCATACCGAGGTGGATGTCGCCATTGTCGGCGGCGGCCCGGCGGGTCTCGTGGCGGCTTATTTCCTGGCCGGGGCGGGTAAAAAGGTTGCCATTTTTGAGCGGAAGCTCAGTGTCGGCGGCGGAATGTGGGGCGGGGGCATGATGTTCAACGAGATCGTCGTCCAGAAGGAAGCCAAAGAGATTCTGGATCTTTTCGGTATCCGTACGGAAGCCTACCAAACGGACTACTATACGGCCGATGCGGTGGAGGCCGTCAGCACGATCTGTTCCTGCGCGATGAAAGCAGGGGCGAAAGTCTTCAACTGCATGAGCGTCGAGGACGTGATGATCCGGGAGGGGCGGGTGACGGGACTGGTGATTACCTGGTCGCCCGTGGAAATGGCCCGGCTGCATGTGGATCCCATGACCATCGGCGCCCGCCATATCATCGACGCCACGGGGCATGATACGGAGGTTCTGGCCGTGATCGAACGCAAGGCCGATATCCGGTTGTATACGGAAACGGGCAAGCGGATCGGAGAGCGTTCCATGTGGGCCGACCGGGCCGAACGACTGACCATTGAAAATACAAGAGAAATCTGTCCCGGCGTCTATGTGGCGGGCATGGCGGCCAATGCAGCCTTCGGCGGACCGCGCATGGGGCCCATCTTCGGCGGGATGCTGCTTTCGGGCAGAAAAGTGGCGGAACTGATTATCGCCGCCGGATAGGAATGATTATGAAACAACTTGAAGCGGCAAGAAAAGGCGTCATTACAGAAGAAATGAAGCTCTGCGCAGAGCGGGAAGGGGTTTCCCCCGAATTCATCCGCTGCGGGGTCGAGGACGGGACCATCGTGGTCGTCCGCAATAAAATCCATCGAACTGTTCCGCCGCTTGCCATCGGCAGGGGGCTGCGGACCAAGATCAACGCCAACATCGGAACATCGAGGGATCGCGTCGATCCGGCGCTGGAACTCGAGAAAGTGCGGATCTGCACAGCCGCAGGCGCCGATGCGATCATGGATCTGTCCACCGGGGGCGACATCCGGGCCATCCGGAAAGCGATCATCGGTGCGTCGCTGCCCGTGATCGGAACGGTGCCCATTTACCAGGCGGCGGCGCAGATGTTGGCCGAACGGCGGGCGATCGTGGAGATGATCGCCGACGACCTGTTCCGGGCGATCGAGGAAAACGGCGAGGACGGCGTCGATTTTATCACGGTGCACTGCGGCGTGACGCAAAACAACGTCCGTTGCCTCGAGGCGGAAGGCCGGCTCCTGGGCATCGTGAGCCGCGGCGGTTCGATCACAGCAAGTTGGATGGCCTGTCACGGCCGCGAAAACCCTCTCTACGAACAGTACGATCGGCTGCTCGATATTGCCGGGCATTACGATATGGTGCTGAGTCTGGGCGACGGCCTGCGGCCGGGCTGCCTGGCCGACGCCACGGATCGGGGGCAGGTGCAGGAACTGATTGTGCTGGGCGAATTGGCAAAACGGGCGCGGGACCGGGATGTCCAGGTCATGATCGAAGGACCCGGCCACGTTCCGCTGAAGGATATCGAGGCCAACATTCGGCTGCAGAAGCGGATCTGCAACGGCGCGCCGTTTTATGTCCTGGGCCCCCTGCCGACGGACATTGCGCCTGGATACGATCACATCACCTCGGCTATCGGCGGGGCAATTGCCGGCGCGGCCGGCGCGGATTTCCTCTGTTACGTCACGCCGTCCGAGCATCTACGGCTGCCGACGCTCGATGATGTCCGCGAGGGCGTCATCGCCGCCAGGATCGCCGCCCATATCGCCGATATCGCCAAAGGCCTTCCCGGCGCCATGGAAAAAGACATCCGCATGGCTCAGTGCCGCAAGGCGTTTGACTGGCAGGGCCAGATCGCCGTTTCCATCGATCCGGACAGGGCCGGGGCCTGGCTTGAACGCAGTGAAAGTGCACAGGAAGAGGGATGCACCATGTGCGGAGAGTTCTGCGCGATCAAACTCGGGAAAAAACAGGAGAATGCGCCGATGCAGGAAAAAGGCGGGAAATGACCTCCGGCACTGCAGGGCAGGTTTGACATGATTGGGGAAAAGGAAACATTACGCGCGTCGGCCATGGATATTGTCCTGAGGCTGCAGATGGCCGGTTATGAGGCCTTCTTTGTCGGCGGCTGTGTCCGGGACTTTCTGCGCGGCGTGGAACCCGGCGATTACGATATCGTCACATCCGCGCGGCCCGATGACGTGCAGAAGCTCTTTCCGCATACCGTTCCCGTGGGCGCCCGATTCGGCGTCGTTTTGGTGGTGGACGGACAGCACCGTTATGAAGTGGCCACCTACCGGACCGAAGATGGTTACGACGACGGCCGCCGGCCCTCCCAGGTGCGATTTGCCACGGCCCAGGAGGATGTGCGGCGGCGCGATTTCACCGTCAACGGCCTGTTGTTGGATCCTTTGACGGGCTATGTGTTCGATCTCGTCGGCGGTCACATGGATATAACCCGCCGTATTATCCGCACGATCGGCGATCCGGAGCAACGCTTCGCTGAAGACCGTTTGCGTATGCTCCGAGCCGTCCGTTTTGCCGCCGGTCTCGATTTTGCCGTCGATCCGTCCACCTTTGCCGCCGTCTGCCGTCACGCCGGCGCGATCCGGCAGATCAGCGTTGAGCGGATCCGTGAAGAATTAACCAAAATGATCACCTGCAGCGGAGCGCGGCGGGGGCTGGAACTCCTGGACGCATCGGGGCTGCTGATGGAGATTCTGCCGGAAGTTGCCGCCCTGAAAGGCGTCGAACAGCCGAAAGCGTTTCATCCGGAAGGGGATGTCTGGCAACACATTCTGCAGATGCTGGACCATTTGCCCGTTGCCACGGACGGGGTAATGGATCCATGCCTGTCCTGGGCGGTGCTGCTCCATGATATCGGCAAGGCGCCGACAAGATTCGTAGATTGCGCCGGCGTCCATTTTTACGGGCATGTCCAGAAGAGCGAGGAGATGGCAGGAGAGATCCTGCGACGCCTGAAATTTTCACATGCCCAGACGGAAACGATTCTCGCGCTCATTCGCGGGCACATGACGTTCATGCATGTACGGGACATGCGTCCCGGTCGACTCAAACGCTTCCTGCGCCAGCCGGACTTCGATCTCCACCTGAAACTCCACCGTCTGGACTGCCTGGGAAGCCACGGGATGCTCGACAACTATACGTTTTGCCTGGAAAACCTGTCCGACCTGTCCGCGGAGCAGTTGCATCCACCGCCCCTCCTGACAGGCGATGACCTGATCGCCCGCGGTTATACTCCGGGACCGCTGTTTAAAAATATCCTGAATGCCGTTGAAGAGGCCCAGCTCAGTGGCGAGATTCAGACGAAGGCGGAGGCGGAGCGGATGGTAGAAAAACGATTTTCTTCTCGCTGACAACACGGCCCGATGTTTCACGCAGTGAGGTCCATTTGCGAGCTTAACAGGCGCAACTTTTTTTTGACAAGATTTGCCGAATGCTTTAGAAGGTCGCGTTATTGCTCAAGGGGGGGGGCGCCCTGCCTGCGGAGCCTTTGTTGCCGGCCGTCGCATGTGGCCGGTTGATATAATTTTTACGAATTCATTATCATTGCATCATCACAGACAGGAGGGGACGCCCGATGTACACGGCCAGTGACTTGAGAAAG
>JAUSOK010000170.1 GCA_030656035.1 Syntrophales bacterium | reverse complement strand
CTGATTCAATCCTCCCATGACGCTGCACGAAATCTTCTTTTCATCCTGACCAGTCGTCTCCGCCATGCGGATCAGTTGATTACTGACAATGTGCCGCCGGGGGAGGAGTTTGATCATTACGGGAGCGTGGACGCCCTGACGGGATTGCGGGGCCGCAAATGGCTGGACCATGTGTTGCAACGCCAGTTTTTGCGTTCCATGACCTGCGGGGAACCGCTGTCCGTGATCCTGATCGATATCGATGATTTCAAGGCGTTTAACAACAAGCATGGTCATGCCTATGGTGATCGTGTGCTCTATGCCATTGCGCAGAACTTGAGCGATCGCCTGCGCCCCACGGATATTATCGCCCGCTACGGCGGCGACGAATTTGTTATTTTGCTGCCCAACTTCTCAATCAGCGCGGCCCGAGAGGTCGCAGAACGCTTGCACCGGGAAGTCGTGAAAGCCGTTCCCATGATGCCCGACGGGAAGAGCGTTCCCCACCCCAGCCTCTCCATTGGTTTGGCGGAAGTCGGCACGGGGCAGTCGCCGGAAAGGCTCGTGACCGCAGCACATGCAGCCCTGGATTGCGCCAGAAAAAACGGAGGAGACTGCATTGCCGGATAAGACGGCTGCAGCGCCGCTTGCCGCACCCCGAAGGCCGGACTATTTGGCAGGCGTCGTCGAGCATTCGTACATATGATCAACTTGCTGAGTATATTCTGAGCTTCGATGATGCAGTCTGTGCTTCTCATTCATCCGCCGCTCGTCAAGCCCAGCGAGCCGCCGGCCGGTCTGGCCATGCTGGCCGGGGCGTTGAAGCGCCATCACGTTGCCTGCACCGTTGTTGATGCCAATCTGGAGGGTCTGCTCTATTTGTTGAACCGGCGGTCGGTCGGGGCAGGGCGGGATACAGGTGACGCCGACGATACCTGGACAAAGCGCGCCTGCCGTCATCTTGAAGCTCATCTCCTTTTATTAAGAAATCAAAGCGGTTATAAAATCACGGATCGTTATAAAAGGGCGGTGCTGGATATCAACCGGGTGTTGGCAAAGTCGGTCCCTGCCGGTGCTTTCCGCCTGAGCCTCTCTGACTATGAAGACCGGCGCCGTTCTCCGGTCCGCAGCCCGGATCTGATTGCGGCCGCGAAGATGCCGTCTGACAATCCCTTCCATGCGTATTTTAATGCACGCTTCACCGCTCTGCTTGAAAAGGAGCAGCCATCCTGGATCGGATTTTCCCTGAATTATCTGAGCCAGGCCCTTTGCTGTTTTGCCCTGATCGGTTTCATGAGGCAAGTTTTTCCCGCCGCAAAAATCGCCCTGGGTGGCGGACTGGTAACCTCCTGGATGCAGCGGCCGGACCGGCTGAATCCGTTCGAGGAACTCGTGGATGAATTGATTGCCGGACCCGGCGAGGCGCCGCTGCTTGCGCTTTTGGGGATAACCCCTGGCGCTGGATCGGCGATGCCGGATTACAGCGCCTTTCCTTTAGCGGATTATCTGTCGCCGGGATTTATCCTGCCCTACAGCGCCTCCACGGGCTGTTATTGGCGGCGGTGCGCCTTCTGTCCGGAGAAGGCCGAAGCCAGTGCTTACAGGCCGGTTTCGGATGACCAGGTCATCAGCGATCTGGCGCAATGGACTGTTTTGCATTCGGCAACAGCGTCCGTAGACCGGAACAACGCAAGTGCGAAACCTGCCGCTGCAGGCATAGCAGGATCTCGCGCAACAGAGCTCCATGATACAACCAGGCCGGTGCTGATACATCTGTTGGACAACGCCATTCGGCCCTCTCTGTTGCGGAAAATGACTCTGAATCCACCGGGCATTCCCTGGTATGGATTTGCGCGGATATCGAAGGACCTGACGGATCCTGAATTTTGCATGGCCCTCAAAAGCGCCGGTTGCGCCATGCTGAAACTCGGCATCGAATCAGGATCGCAACGTGTTCTCGACGAGCTGGGAAAAGGAATTGATCTGAAAATGGCGGGAGAAACCCTCAAAGCCTTGCATCAGGCGGGGATTGCCGCCTACGTTTACCTGCTCTTCGGCGCCCCCCCGGAAAAGGAGGAAGACGCCTTCCAAACCCTCGATTTTGTGGTCCGGCATCAGCAGGGGATCGATTTTCTGAACGTGGCCGTTTTCAATCTGCCCATCCACAGCCCGGACGCGGAAAAGTTCAAGACCGGCGACTTTTATGAGGGAGACCTGTCGCTTTACCGGACTTTTACGCATCCATCCGGGTGGGACCGGCCCAAAGTCCGGCAGTTTCTGGACCGGGTATTCAAATGCCATCCTGTTGTGGCCGCCATCCTGAGACGCGATCCACCCTTTTTCACCTCCAACCACGCCCCGTTTTTCGGGATGTTTCGGCACGGACAAAGATAATCCCTGCCATCTCAAGACAGTCGGCTGCATCGGAGCGGCTCAGGAGATCGAGGTTTATTGCACACAGG
>JAUSOK010000159.1 GCA_030656035.1 Syntrophales bacterium | reverse complement strand
TCCTAAATATATCTCCTCAAATCGCATCTTCCGGATCTCCTGTAGCATCTCTGTCCGTCTCATCCGTCACCTCCATCGATGACTATAACAAACCGGACAGTTTACGTGCTACAAACCGGACATATCATTTACTACTGACAGGCGCCGGGCATTTTCTTGACACACAGACAGCAAGCCACTATAATTCAGATACAGATTGGTGAGTCCGTCAATCCGAAGCAATCAGGCAGTGGCGGGGAAAAAGTTTGTGTTATCTTCAGGGAGAGGCGAAATGTCCGAACAGGAGCAGATTCAAAAAGTATTCAAGGATGTCCATGAACATCAGCGGGTTGCCGAACTGATTCAAAAATTTTCGACGAACAAAGGCAATGTCCAGAAGATTGCCCTGGAAGGACTTGATTTCACGGACTGCCGGCAGATCCTCGATTTGGGCTGTGCCTTCGGGTCCTTTACCGAGAAGCTCAAGGGCAGGGTGGCCGCTGACGCGACGACCATGGGCGTCGATATCATCGCGGCCTATGAGCCGCTGTATCTGGCCGCCTGCGGGCGAGCATCCATACGGGGACAGTTTTTTTCAACAGGATCGCCCATTCTCAAAACCTTTCCGAAGAGGTCCTTTGATCTCGCCCTGTGCTCCTATGCCCTGTACTTTTTTCCCGAGGTTATTCCGGAAGTCGCACGCCTGCTGCGCCCTGAGGGGATATTTGCCGTCATCACGCACTACCGGCGAAACACCGGCGAGTTGATCGATCTGACCAAAAGGATACTTGAGACAAATGGGCTGTTGCAGGAGAAGGACCTGCCCTTGGAAATCATCAACAACCGGTTCTCTTCAGATAACGGCGAAGCTTTGCTGAAACCCTGGTTCGGCAGAGTTGAAATAATCGATTTTACCAATACGCTCGTTTTCTCAAGGGAGGATACCGAGTATTTACTTGAGTATTTCCGCTTCAAGAGCCCCCTTTATCTGACGGATACGGGACTCGATGCGGAGGCCGTCCTTCCCATGATCCTGGGAAATCTGGAGCGGGCCTCCTCTGAAAGAAACGGCATGACCATCTCCAAGGACGACCGTATCTTTGTCTGCTCAGCGCCCCGGTGCGGAGGGATTGAGCCATGAAGCAGGGAAGCAGGCGTTTTTGCCATTTCTGCGGCGGGCCGGTCTCGCTCAAAATCGAAGACGGCATTCAGAGGGATTTTTGCCCGGTCTGCAATCTTTTCTTTTACATGAATCCGCTGCCTGTCGTCTCGACGATCGTTGCCCTGGATCGCCGGATTCTGCTTGTAAAGCGGGGGAATAGACCATACAAAGGACAATGGTGCCTGCCTTCGGGATTTGCCGAAACCGGGGAAAGCATTC
Source organism: Syntrophales bacterium (assembly GCA_030656035.1). GTDB lineage: Bacteria > Desulfobacterota > Syntrophia > Syntrophales > Fen-1087 > JAPLJM01. The sequence goes on along the minus strand of JAUSOK010000159.1, from coordinate 9,543 downwards.
AGGATGCGGCCCTGCGGGAATTGGCGGAGGAAGCCGGCATCGACGGCCGGATACTGAGTCTCGTGGATGTCCACTCCTTTAAGAGCCGCTTTTATGGGGACCTCATTTTCATCACCTTTGAGGTCGAACAGACAGGGGGCCATCTGCAATCCGGCAGCGACACGGTTAAGGCCCGCTATTTTCACATTAATGAGATTCCCCGACTGGCATTTCCATCAAACAGGAGAGCCATGCAGTATTATGTGGCCGGTAAATCCGAATACTGGGCGATTATCGACTCCTTCAGCAAGTCTCTTGGCAAAGATGATTCGAGGCATGTCGAACAGAACCTCCTGTCCGACAGATTGGTGGACATCATTGAAAAGAATGCGGAAAACATTGCCCGGATCTGGATCAATGACGCCCTGACCAACCCCTCCACAGCGGGTTTCCGTCATTTTGATCATTCACGCCTGTTTGGTGACGTTTGCAGAATCCTCTCCGATTTCGGAAGCTGGATGGGCGGTATCTACAAAGACTCTGAAATTCGCGACTATTATATGGCTTTAGGACGGGAGAGCCGGAAGGACGGCATACACTTAAGCAACGTGCTCAGCACCCTGAGCCTGATCAAGAAACATCTCTGGGAATTCGCCCTTTCCCAGGGCATGTGGCAAAAAACAATCGATATTTATATGACACTGGAACTGAACCGGCGTATCGTCATTTTCTTCGACAAGGCCGTTTTCTATACAACGCAGGGCTACGAAACAAAGGAAAAGCCCGGATCTTGACGACAGCCGGCAGCCGCTCCACCTTCACGGCTCATTCTTTTGCCCGGGTATGAGCGTGCGCAGGATGTCCTCCTTGCCGACAATTCCCACGAGTCTTCCATTTTCCACGACGGGCAAAGAATGGATTTTCTTCCTCACCATTATTGTCGCAATGTCTTCGATGGTGGCTTCCGGGCCGACAAAAACGGGATCATGCGTCATGGCCTGTTCCACTTTAAAGGCGGCTATTTTTGCTACCTCTATTTCGATCTGATGTGAAGAACCCAGGGGGATCAGGCCGTCCAGGAGCGTGAAGACGGATGGAATGGGTATCTTCTTTTGCTGAAAGACGAGATCGCTCTGGCATATGATGCCTACCAGAAGACCCTTTTGGTCCAGCACCGGCAGGCCATTGAGATGCCTTTCAAGAAGCAGTTTTGCCGCCTGTGTGATCTCAGTTTCGGGAGAGACACAGACAACATTTTTGGACATGATATCCCTTGCCTTCAGCATATTGAAGCTCCTTTTTTTACCAGCAGTACGGGGCATGTCGAGCCTCGCATGACTCTCTCGGCGACACTCCCGATCAGATGTTTCAGGAAGCCATTTTTCCCATGGGATGCCATCATAATGAGATCGATGTTCTTTTCCTCCTGCTCCTTTATAATTTCCTCTTCCGGGAAGCCTTTTTTCAAGATGGGGATAATTTCTACCTCTCCCGATCCGGAATACATCCTGATTTCCTTCTTCAGATTCTCGTCTGTAGAGACAATGCTCTCGTTTTCGATTCTTTTCATGATCACCGTACTCAGGCAGTAATCGGCGACGCATTGCTGCACCCCTACGTTAATCACATGGAGCAGGTAAATCTTGGCGTTGAATTGTTTTGCCAGATCAATGGCCTGCCTGAATGCTTGACCTGAAAATTCAGAAAAGTCCGTCGGAACAAGGATCCGCTTCGGTGAGAACATGTGTCCCTCTTTTTCATGAAATCGTGGTTTCCGGAGTCGGCCAAATGCTCCTTTTTTATAAAAACCTCTATCTGCTTGAGAGATGAAGCCCGCTGACATTGTGACGGGACTGATTGAAATCTTTTTTGTCGCCGCTCATACCGGAGGTTCAGCGCTGCCTGGTATTGTTTAAGCAGTCTGTCTTCCACAAGCAGTCATATTCGCAGATTTCTTTCGTTCTGAAGCATGGCGAATAACCCTCGCGGATCTGAATATCCCGGATAATATCCTGCTTTGAGCGGCCTATCCGCACATCCACGCCCCAAGGTCTTGCAATCTTGCGTATCTCTTGAATTTTCATGGCGGGTTTCCTCACCGGGTATGCCTCTTTTCTCAGGGAAGGTCTTGCACGCATTGCTGCAAAGGGACTTCACTCTTTCGGCATGCACATTTGACTGACTTATCCTCTGACGGGATCAGGCTTTTTTCGCCTTGTCATAACCTGTAAAAAATTCCTCCACCTTTTTGTAGTTTTCATCCGCGGCGGCCTTGAAATCTACACGACCTTTCTTATAGGCCTTGAGCCAGTCGTTGATCGCCTTTTTCCCCTCTGCGGGAAGCAGGGGCGCCTGGTCCAGATACATGGTCGTCATTTTTTCCGTCTGCTCCTGCAGGGCGGTCATGGCGTCAAAGGTGTTGTCGAAAGCGGTCTTGTTGAACTTAATCATCTGTTTTGCAATTTGTTTCGGATCCATTTTGTTTCTCCTTTCTTTGGGTCGCTTGATTTCGAGGTTAATTCCCGGATTGTTTACGCCTTGGCCGCCTACCTGGACTGTTTCAAAGATTATATAAAAACTATGTTATTATAACTTTAGAAGGCGGCAAATGCAACACGAATTGATTTCGGGGAAAATATCAGGAAAAACCTGATATTTAAAAATGCGCTAAAAGATATGACCTCAGGTTTGCTTTTTTATTCTTTAATCGGAGCTTAATGCGAAGATTATCCCGATGAAACTCAACTGCCCGGGTTGAGATACTCAGCAAATCTGCAATATCTTTAGTCGTTCTTCCATCCCTGATCAGGTTCGCAATCTGAATCTCTCTCGGCGTCAGATCTGCGTGTGTCGATGTTATATTTTTCAGGAAGGAAGAAATAATGTCATTCAGACTGGTTTCCAGAATACTCAGACAGGCCATTTGCTCGGAGGTCCTGGATAATTTTTTGAGTTTTTCTACATAGGGCATGACCAGCTCTTTGACGTTGGACAGGAGCCTGTCTTCCAGGTCTTTTTTGTCTTCATCTCCCTGCTTCAGTAAGACCCGCAGAGCCGTATTGACATCCTCTAACATGCGGGATTTGTCCTCCAGCTCCCTCCCTCTTTCCGCCAGCGCCTTCTCGGCATTCTTGCGTTCAGCGATGTCCCGCATGGAACCGACGATCCTTGGGGGTCGCTCTCCCTCCCCGGGCAGAATCGCCGCCGTGATCGAGCAGTTATAAAGGAGCCCCTGATCATTCTTGAGCTGGATCTCGTAATCGCTGACCAGGCCCTTTTCCTTGATGATTGCCAGAAAATCCTTTCTTTTTTTGGGATCGGCGTAAAAACTGTTCATAGACCGGCCGATCAGCTTCTGAAAAAAAGCAGGGTCCTCGGTTGTTGCAAGAGACGCCTGGCGCTGTTTTGATTCTCTGATCATTGTTTTTTTGCTCATGGGTCATCTGCTCCGGATCATAAACGGGCTTTATGCTTTTTGTATTATCTTAAACAGCTCTCCGGCATTATTCAAGGTGAAAGATGACACCCGCCTGATTTTCATTGCATTCATGCTGATCCCTGTGGTAATTATAAGTGCCCGATAGCATTTTGATTTTGCCTACAGCTCGAAAACAGATCATTTCCGCAAAGGCATATTTATAGTGATATTAAACAATTAGAATTTCTCTCAGACAGGGGACTTACATCATAAAGCTTTCTTTTTACGAGGGTTATTGAACGATGCCGCTCGTCACGTTCTATTTTCAACTTCATCAGCCTTTCCGCCTACACCCCGACCGGGACAAATTTCTCTGGAACAAGGTGAACAGGGAGATATTTCTGAAGGTGTCGGAGAAATGCTATCTGCCGGCAACGCGCATGTTTACGGAGCTGATAGCGAAAAACGAAAGGTTCAAAATCACACTGAGCATGTCCGGTGTATTTCTGGAGCAGGCGGAACTCTATCAGCCCGAAGTCATCCGCGCCCTCCAGGATCTTCTGGACGCCGGCTATGAACACAACCAGGTTGAATACCTCGATGAAACCTATTACCATTCCCTGACGAGTCTCTTCGATGACCCCCGGAAGCAGGAATTCCGTGACCAGGTCTCGCTGCATCGGGACAAGATCAGGAAAATTTTCGGTATTTTACCGACTTCCTTCCGGAATACCGAGCTCATGTATAACAACCATATCGCCGATGTCGTGGCCGATATGGGTTATCTGTCCATTTTATGTGAAAAGCGCAACGACATGTTCATGCAGGCCAATCGCCCCATTTCGCCGAATGCCGTTTTCCGGGCCGGGGACAGCCGGCTCATTGTCATTCCCCGGAATCGCGAACTCAGCGACGACGTAGCTTTCCGCTTCCCGCAGCAGCCCATTACCCCGGAGCAGTACGCAGCCTTTATTGCCAAAACCGACGGCGAGGCTGTCCTGCTGGGTTACGACTATGAACATATTGGTGAACACATCTGGGAGGACAAGGGTATTTTCGAATTCTGGCGGGGACTTCCGGAAGCCCTGGCCGGATATGAGAATATTGTTGTCGCCAATCCCACGGAAATTGCTGAAAAATTTAAAGCTGTCGATTGTCCGGCGCTGGACACCCACGGGCTGGCCACGTCTTCCTGGGCAGACGCCGGTCGGGATACCTTCGGCTGGCTGGGCACCCTGACACAGTATGAGCTGTTTCAGGATATTCAGAACATGGAACGGGACGCCCGGCGGTCTGGCGGGGAGCTGCTTACCAACTGGCGGCAACTGACCACTTCGGACCATCTCTATTTCATTCATGAACGCGTCGGAGAGGATCATGCCGTCCACGCCTATTTTAATCCCTATGGCGGATCGATCGCACAACCGGCCCATATCCTGACGCGCAAGATCGATTACCTGGATTGGGCCAACAAGCGTTTCGAGGTCATCCGGAAGCAGGAGCGGACCGCCGTCCTGATGATCACGCCGGAAACCGGGCGGCTCCCGGAAGATATGGGCGCCCTGGCCAGATACATCTCCGGTAAAAGCGGCGGCCAGGGAGAAGTCGTTTCGGCCCTTTGTGAAGGTCTGTCGGAGCGGGGCATCGCTGTCCATCTGGTCACGCTGAATTTAAAAAAACGGTTTCAGCGGGAAAGCAACCTTGATGAACGGGGCTGGCGCGCGATCCGGTACAAGATCGATTCAGAAAATATACATCTGGTCAGTTCGGCGATATTTGCCGAAAATCTGAGCGCCTATTCCGGCGATCCGATCGCCACGGCGGCTGAATTTCAACGTGAGATCGTGAACAATATCATAAAGATGGTTCGTGCAAAACACGAGGGAAGGCTGATTGTCCACAGCCACGACTGGATGGCCGGCGGGGCGATCACGGCCTATGCTAAATCCACGGACCTGCCGGTGTTGCATACGGTGCACAATGTCTTTACGGCGGATCTGCCGCTCGATCTGCTCAGCGGCGTCAATCTGCGCAGTTTTGAGAACAACCTCTACTATTCGGAAGCTTACGGCAAAGTATGTATTGACTGTCAGGCCACGGCCATCAAGAATGCCACGATCATCAATTTTGTGGGTGAACGGTTCCTGCGGGAAGTGGTGGATGACTATTTTCTCGATCGGCCGCTCGTGCCCCCAAGCGTCCGCAATGAAGTCAAGGCCAAGTATTACCAAGACTCCGCATGGTCCATCATCAACGCCCCGGCTTCCAATATGTATCCGGAGAATTGCGATTATTTAGTAAGAAAATATGGCCCCGACGATTCTGTTCTGGAGGCAAAGCGGGAGAACCTCATAGCCTTTCAGGAAAGAACGGGCCTGTATGCGGACCCCCATGCAATTCTGTTCTTCTGGCCTTCCCGGCTGGACCCGTTCCAGAAAGGCGTCGAGCTGTTAGAGGCGGTATGCGGGCATTTCGTCAATGTTTACGATAATGTTCAAATTGCCATTGTCGCCGACGGCGTCGGCAATGACCGGACCCATGTGGATATTCTCGGACGCATCGCATACAGCTCCGGGGGTAAAATTACTTATCAGCCTTTCAGCGAGCCGCTGGCCATGCTGGGTTATGCCGCGGCCGGCGATGTTTTCGGGGCCTCCCTCTACGAACCCTGCGGCCAGATCGACCAGGTGGGCAACCTCTTCGGGGCCACGGCCACCAACCGGGACACCGGCGGCTACCATGATAAAATCCGGGAGCTGAGGTTGAAAATGGACGGCGCGCCGCAGGATGTAGGCAACGGGTTTTTGTTTCGGGACTTCGACGCCGGCGGTCTCTGGTATGGGTTCGAGAAGAGCCTGGCCTTTCACCGCAAACCCGATGATATCCGGGAGACCCAGATGAAGCGCATCATGAAAGAGGCGAGGCAGCGATACGACCTGGGCAGCATGATCGCCGAATACATCCGGATCTATGAGAGGCTCAACGGAGGCCGGCCGCTGGCGTAAACATCGATCCCGCCTCATGTTTGAAACTATGGGGGACACGACTCTGTCATGTCCCCCAGCATCCGGACTTTTTACGCAGCCGTCATGTTTATTTCAGACGGTCCGCAATAATTCTCCGGCTGATCCGACGCACCTCCTCCATGGCGGCAGGAAGGTCGATCGTCAGAAGCCGGCGGTCCTTCATGACGATGCGCCCGCCGATAACGGCCGCGGTGACATCGGCGCCCCGGGCGGCATAGACCAGGTGCGAGCAGAGATTGTACAGGGGCGTGAAATGGGGCTTTTCCAGGTCGATGAGTATCAGGTCGGCCCACTTCCCCGGCTCGACGGACCCGATCTCGCGCTCGAGGCCGAGGACCTTGGCCCCTTCGATGGTGGCCATGCGCAGAACCGTTGCGGCGTCCATGACCGTCGGGTCCATCTCGACGAACTTGTGGATCTTCGCTGCCGTGCCGATCTCCCCGAACATGTCCAGGTCGTTGTTGCTCGCGCAGCCGTCCGTCCCCAGGCCGACGGTGATCCCCTTGCGCAGCATTCTGGGAACATTCGCCATGCCGGCCGCAAGTTTCAGGTTGCTCTCCGGGTTGTGGGAAACCTTTACCCCCCGGGCCGCCAGCAGGTCCAGCTCTTCTTCTTCCAGCCAGTTGCAGTGAACAGCGACGGTTCTTGCGTCGAGGACGCCGATGGCCTCCAGGTAGTCCACAGGAGATTTTCCGAAGCGCTCCCGGATGATGTTCACCTCGTCGCGGGTTTCCGACAGGTGCGTCTGAAAAGGAACGTCGATCCTCCGGGCCGTCTCCTTGATGATCTTCAGGGTCTCCGTGGAGCAGGTGTAGGGGGTGTGGCAGAAGAGGGACGGGGTCACCAGGGGCGAGCGGTTCCGCCAGGTCCCGACGAACTTCTCGGCGATCTCGATCTGCCGGGACGGCTCCGGGCTGTCCGGCGTGGGGAAATCGATGAATCCCTGGCAGACGACGGCCCGCATTCCGCCGTCCACAGCGGCCCTGGCGATGGAACTCCCGTAGAAGTAGCTGTCGCAGAAGGTGGTCGTGCCGGAGAGAAGCATCTCCGCCATTGCCAGAGTGGCCCCGGCATATACCATGTCCCGGTTCACGTATTTCGCCTCGGCGGGCCAGATGTGTCGATGGAGCCACTCCATGAGCGGCAGGTCGTCCGCCAACCCGCGGAAACAGACCATCGGAGAGTGGGTGTGGGTGTTCACCAATCCCGGGAGCACGGCACATCCCGTTGCGTCGATTCGCTCCCGGGCTTCGGGAATGTCGGCCATGCCGCTTTGGACAAAGGCGATCCTTCCCTCCCGGACCCCGATGACGGGGTTTTCCAGGATATCCATCACCGGGTTCATCGTCAGGAGGGTCCCCCCCGTGACGACCAGGTCCAGGAGGTCCGATGATGCGCCGCCGCTCATAACTTCATGCTCCGCTTGACGCGCTCGGCGATGCGCCGGACCCTTTCCATCGCCTCGCGCACGTCGATCGTGAGCAGCATCCTGTTTTCCATGACCAACCTGCCGTTGATGAAAACCGTGTCCACATCAGCTCCGTTCGCCGCATAAACGAGAGGGGAGTACTCGCTGTACATAGGGGTCAGGTGCGGCTTGTCAAGGTTGATCATCACCAGATCCGCCTTCATACCGGGGCGGATGGAGCCCACAATATTCTCCAGCCCCAGAACCTTCGCCCCGTCGCAGGTGGCCATCCGCAGAACCGTCCGGGCCGGCATGATCGTCGGGTCCAGGCGGACCGACTTCTCCAGTTTGGCCGCCGTGTCCATCTCCTGGAACATGTCAAGGTTGTTGTTGCTGGCACACCCGTCGGTCCCCAGCCCGACGACGATTCCCGCCTCGATCATGCGTGAGACAGGGGCGACGCCGGAAGCCAGCTTCATGTTGCTCTCCGGGTTGTGGACCACCTTGCAGCCGTGGTCCGCAAAGATCCGGATATCCTCGTCGTCCATGTAAACGCCATGAAAGACAAAGAAGCGCTCATTCAGGTATCCGATATCCCTGAGGAAATCCGTAGCCCGCTGGCCCAGCTTCTCCTTGAGGAGTCCGGGTTCCGTCATGTTTTCCAGGAAATGGGTTGCCACCGGGACGCCATAGGCGTCCGCCAGGGCCTTGGCGTCCTTCAACAGGGAGGGAGAGCATGTGTAGAGGGCATGGGGCTCCACCACGATGTTCACAAGAGGGTCGTCAGCCCATTTTTTAATGAGCATCTCCGTATATCGCAAGCCCTCGCCGGGGGTCTTGAAGTTGGGAGAGGGGAAGTCGAAGAGGACTTCTCCAAGCAGGCAACGCATGCCTGCCTGCCGGGCCGCCTGGGCCGTCTCATCCTCGAAGATGTACATGTCGCAGAAGGTGGTGGTCCCCGACAGGATCATCTCGGCGCAGGCCAGGAGGCTTCCCCAGTAGGCCAGCTCCGGGTCCACGTTGCGGGTCTCGGCGGGGAAGATGTAATTGCTCAGCCAGTCCATCAGGTCCATGTCGTCGGCGATACCCCGGAAGCAGGTCATGGCGGCATGGGTGTGGCCGTTGACAAGCCCCGGCATGACGAGCGATCCCCGGGCATCGATGACGCGTCGCCCCTTGAATTCCAGCGCGATGCTTTCGGCGTTTCCCACGGCCGCGATATCCGGGCCGTCAATGGCCACAGCGCCACTGGGCAGGATCGAATCCTTTTCATCCATCGTCACAACGATGCCGCCGGAAATAACGAAATCCACATCTTTCATCCGTTTCTGCGCTCCCCTATCTGAATTAGCGTAAAAGTCCTATCATATTGCCCGCTGTTCCTTCAAGGCATATTCCGAGATCTTTGAAAAAGGGCAGCACCAGGCTTCAGCTTGTGCAACAAGATGATCTGTGTATTTTAGGGCGTCAAAATAACATTGACACACCCCGTGCTTTTTCCTATAGTTCGCAGCCCGAAAGGGAAATCCTGTCAAAGGTCTTCCGGAATGCCGGACATGAATAACAGCTTTCTTACTCAACTTTCGCAGGAGCCAAAATTATGTAATATATTGTAATTATTAGTAGTGTAGCGTCACAAAGTGTGATATATGGGTTTTGTTCCCCAACAAAAGTCCAATAACGCACGAGGTGACGCTATGAGCCAGATTGTA
>JAUSOK010000157.1 GCA_030656035.1 Syntrophales bacterium | reverse complement strand
TTCTTTACCTGGGCGCGCTGACGGAACGGGCGATTGAACGCAGCATCATGGCCTTGCTGGAGCGGGATTCCGATCTGGCGCGGCAGATCATCTGCGACGATGACCAGATTGACCGGATCGATGTCGAAATTGAGGAAAAATGCATCCGCCTGCTGGCCTTGCGACAGCCCGCCGCCCGGGATCTGCGCTTTATCACGACGGCGATCAAGATCAACGGCCATCTGGAGCGCATCGGGGACATGGCCTCCAATATTGCCGAAAAGGCAATCATTCTCAATGAAGTGCCCCAGATAAAGCCTTACATCGATCTGCCCCGCATGGCGGAGATCGCCCGGAAAATGATCCGGGAAAGCCTGGACGCCCTCGTGCATGAAAATGTCGAACTGGCGACAAGCGTCCGCGCGGAGGATGACACAATCGATCAGCTCAACGAGCAGATATTCCGGGAACTGCTAACCTTTATGCTGGAAGATCCCCGGAAGATACATGCGTCGCTTTACATCATGCAGATTTCCAAAAGCCTGGAGCGCATATCCGATCACGCCGCCGGCATTGCCGATATGGTGGTCTATATGGTGACGGGTCAGAGCGTCAGGCACAAGTCATCCTGCGAGCCAAAAGAATAGGGAACCATGCGGACACGACTTTTTTATAAGCTGTTCGGGGCCTATGTGGTCATTGCCGTTCTGGCCATGGTCATTGCCGGGTTTGTGATCGAAAAACAGATCAAAACCGGCCTGACCCGCTGGATTGAGAATGACCTGATGGCACAGGCGCAGATCATGGCGCTGATACCGGAAATGGAGATCGTCAGACAGTCTCAGTTGCTGGCGGAGCGGTCCCGTGCGCGTCTGACGCTGATTGACGCCGCAGGCCGGGTCATCGCCGATTCGGACCGCCACCTGATCACTATAGACAACCATCTGAACCGCTCCGAGATCCAGGAAGCCCGCATTAAAGGAAAAGGAACCGCAACCCGCTACAGCAGGACGCTCAAGGCGGATATGCTCTATGTGGCCCTGCCGCTCTATAATGGGACGAACATCGCCGGATATATTCGTCTTTCACGACCGATGCTGGAAGTAGCTGAATCGGTTAATCAGATCAGGTATTCCGTTCTCGATGTTCTGCTTCTGATCCTTCTTTTTTCCATGATTCTGGCCCTTGTCTTTTCGGCGAAAATGGTTTCCCCCATTCAGGAAATAGAGGCCTTTACGGATAAAATCCGGAAAGGAGACGTTTCCGGAATGGTCATGATCGAATCACACGATGAAATCGGTCAACTGGCAAGGAATATCAACGAGATAGTTGCCGGACTCCAGGAAAAAATCAGGCAGGCCAACGATGAAAAATGGAAACTGCGCGCCACTTTTGCCGGCATGGTCGAGGGGGTCTTGGTCCTGGACACTCAGAATCGGATTGAGAGTCTTAACAAGGGCATGACAGCGATGATCGGCAGTGAATATGCCGATATCGTGGGGAAAACATCCATAGAGGCTTTCCGGAGCATTGAATTGCAAAATGCCCTGAGTCGCTTTCGGCAGGCGGGAGAGCCGGTTTTGCAGGAGATTGCCATGGGCGACGACAAGCCCCTGATTCTGGACGTGAGCATCTCCGCCGTCAAGAATCTGCCCGGTCAAGAACCGAAAACCATGATGGTCTTTCATGACGTGACCCGTCTGAAAAAACTCGAAAGAATGCGGGTTGATTTTGTGGCCAATGTCACCCACGAGATCAAGACACCACTGACGGCAATCATCGGTTTTGTGGAAACACTCCAGCAGGGAGCCATTGATGACAGGGCAAAAGCGCAGAAATTCCTTCTGACCATTCATGAAAACGCCCAGCGCTTGAACCGGCTCGTTGAAGATCTGCTGATCCTTTCCAATATAGAACTCGGAGAGGTAACCCTTCACCTGGAGGGGCTGATTTTCGGAGATGTCCTGGACAGGGCACTGACACTGATTCAGACGAAGGCAGACGTGAAAAACATAGCGATCAGGACGGATCTGCCTACAGAATTGCCCTTGATCCGGGCCGATCGGGACGGTGCCGTCCAAGTCCTGCTGAATATTCTCGACAATGCCGTAAAATTCACGCCGGAGGGGGGCCGGGTGTCCATCACGGCCTCTTGGGACCAACAAGATTTCATTACGGTGAAGATAACCGACACCGGTCCGGGAATCGCGAAAAGCGAACTTCCCCGGCTGGGCGAACGTTTCTACCGCGTCGATAAAACGCGCTCGAGGGATCTGGGCGGCACGGGCCTGGGGTTATCGATTGTCAAGCACCTCATGAAAGCCCACTCAGGCGAAATGCACATCGAAAGCACGCCTGGCAAGGGCACCGAGGTTTCGCTCAAATTTCAAATATTTCAGCATCGCGAGGCATAGGGATTTTTATATGGATTTGTGGTACAATCAACCCCCAAAGGGGACAAACCCAATTATGGTGCGAAAGAAGATCCTGATTGTCGACGATGAAAAAGATATCGTTGAACTGATTGCCTACAACCTCGAACAGGAAGGGTTTGCCGTCAGCAAGGCATTTGACGGCCGGAAGGCCTGGGAGTTGGTAAATGCGGGAAAGCCGGACCTCGTTATCCTCGATCTCATGATGCCTGCCGTGCCAGGTATGGAAGTGTGTCGGATGATCCGGCGCCAGGATTCGACGGCAGACCTGCCCATCATCATGCTAACCGCCAAGTCGGATCCAGTGGACAAGATCCTGGGACTGGAGGTTGGCGCAGACGATTACCTCACCAAGCCGTTTCATGTCCGAGAGTTGATTGCCCGCGTTCGAGCCGTCCTGCGACGGTCGGAACGGAAACCGGACGACGATCTGCCAGAATCGTTCGATTTCAAGGGGCTCCATGTCGATTTCAAATCCTATCAGATCACAGTCAATGGCCGGCCGGTTGAGTTGAGCTCCCGCGAATTCAAACTACTCCAGTTTTTTATCGGCCATCCCGGCCGGGTTTATAGTCGGGAGCAACTACTGGATCGCGTCTGGGGAGACGATGCCTTCGTGGAGCCACGTACCGTGGATGTCCACATCAGCCGACTGCGGGGGGCGATCGAACCGGACCAGTCAAATCCCCAGTACATCCTGACCGTGCGCGGAATCGGGTACAAATTTGCCGATGCGGATGCGTGAAATTATGTCTCAAAAGAAGCGTGTTTTGTTTCTTTGTACTCACAATAGTGCACGATCTCAAATGGCGGAAGGTTTATTGCGTGCCTTGAGCAACAGCGGCGCGGATGTCTTTAGTGCCGGTGCCGTAGCCACGTCGGTTCGCCCTGAAGCGATAATCGTAATGCAAGAAGTAGGTATAAATATTTTCGGACAAGAATCTAAGACCCTGGAGTGCTATCGTACTGAGCCGTTTGATTTGGTCATCACCGTCTGCGACAGTGCAAATGAAGCTTGTCCTAATCTTTCCAAATGCACAGGAACGATGGCATTGGTCTATTGATGACCCCTCTCAAGTAGAGGGTGCAGAAGCAGAACGACTGAATGCATTCCGTCGAGCACGGAACGAGTTGCGCCGAAGAATTGAAGAGACTATTCTCGTAAAGAGGATCCCAACGTAAGATTGCGCTACTTTTCCAATACACGATCACCCAACAATGGCACGCATCCAACAGTTTCGCGACAACGCCCGCGGCTCAAAAATCTGAAAGCCCCCCAATATATTCCCAGGACATTCAAGTGGCGTATAACCTTAAAATTTCAGATGTGGGATTTCTATGTGGATTACGGCCCACATTATCAATTGTATTCCTGGTCATATTCGTGTATGCAAATTCAGAGGGTATGAAAGCATACAACGTCTAAAAATATCCCAAAAATCAGGAGAATAGCCATGACAA
>JAUSOK010000139.1 GCA_030656035.1 Syntrophales bacterium | reverse complement strand
AATTTATGGGGCAAGGTGGCTACTTGCAGGGCAAAATAACGCCGCTTATTGTTAAAGAACAGATAGATAGACTCTCTTAAATGTGTGCGAAAGTTGAGATACTTATTTTAAGATTCAAGATATCTCCGTTGCTATTACTGCAACATCGGCTGCGTACCTTGAAACACACCCGTTACCCCTTTACCCGTTGCAGGACAACCAACCAGAAATGCTCCCCCGATGGCCTGGCCTTCGGGGCCGTACACAGAACCGTTGGCTGCTCTGTCTACTACCGACGCTCCATTAATTGTCCAGGATCCTGTGGCCGTATTTATGACGAAGTGACTGGAACTTCCTGAGAAAGACCCTGTGGCTCCGCTGATTGCAGCAGTATAACCACCTTGCCCGGCAACATCTACAGAAAAAGCCGAGATCTGGGGGGTTGCAAAGTTGACAGTTGCACTGAAGGAGCCTGTCATATCCACTCCACCGCCGGATGTCCAGTACGTCCCGTAGGCATTGCCAGAGTACGTCGCAGAACCGCCTGTCTTGAGCGCAGCCATCTGGGCATCTGTAGTGTTCTGGCCGTTGACCCAGTACCCCTGATTATCCACGGCATAACTCGTCCCCCCCACGGTAAATGGATCAGTCATGGTCCAGTAACCCCATTCCTGATAACTGTTGCTCCCCAGTGTCGTGTGGCTGATCGGATGGCTGGTTCCCAAATCCCCGGAACTCTTTGTGCCGGAATCGAAAACCGCCCACTTGAGATAGGCATTACCCCATGCATCCGCCCGAAGGTAATCCGTGGAAGTCTCGTTGATCCCTCTTCCCCAGATTCGGCCGTCAAAAGCCTGGCGTGTTGTACTGATAAATATTTCCTCCAGTTGGGGGGCGCTCCTGTTCGTCAGCATTCCGGCGAAGTAACCGGTATTGCTTCCCGAGGCGTTTGTCCCGGGATCGGGGTAGGGATCTTTGGCCGTAGCAGTCGTCTCCGTCGTTGTTGTTGACTGCTGCTGCGTGGCGATGCTCGTATCAGGCGGCGTGGTGGTTGTTCCTGCCGCTCCCGTGTCGCCGCCGCCTGCCGGCGGAGCCGCGCCTGAACCCGGGGTTCCCCCTCCCGCACCGCCGCCCGCGGGCGGCCCGGCGCTTGTGTCGGACTGGAATTGCTGCGCTACGGACGGAGGCGTCGCGAATGCATTCCCCAAGCCGGTCGCACCGACATTCAAACTCTGGCCCGCACCCAGGGTCGTCGTCTGGCCCGTCGTCGTCGAGGTGACAGCGACGGTGCCGTCAAACGTATGGACATTCGTCTGAACAGAAGGCTGCGTCGCCTGCGCCAGATGCCTGAAACCCGCATCCGATATATCCGCCACAAGGACAGGCAGGGAAGCCGTCGTCGTTCCGTCCAGCTCGATGACTTCCACGCCGAATTTCGTTCCCCTTACACCGGCCACGGCCGTAGGGGTGGAAACCTCCATGGCCGCCCCCTTGTGCTTGAACAGACGCAGCGTATAGAACATGGCCTTGCCTTTGGCCATGTCAAATGAGGAACGCTTCTCCTGCGTTTTCCTGTTATCGCTGAACGAGGTGATTCCAACCCTCGTGCTTTCGCCCATGGTCACAACGTCTTCATGATGCATCTTGAACCGGCATCGCGATTGCTTCAGGGTGAAGACAACGTCCTTCTCATAGAGCCTGTCACCCACCGCGGCAAAATAGCCCTGACGCATGTTATCGTGCGCCACGACCACATAACCGGTCACCGTCTGAATCACCCCCGCCTCTTTCCCGGCATGGGGAACAAATTCATCCTTGATGTCGAGTTTCATTAATTCCTTCGGCAGCACGTTCTTTGGCGTCGCCTTTCCCCTGCCGGATGCCGCCTCTGATTTGCCATATGTCATCAGCCCGATTAAAAAAACGGCCAGAATGCAAACAACAACCAAAATAGCTCGTCTCATCGTCAGCCTCCCGGGCTAGAAATTAAAGCCCACGCTCAATGTGTATGTTTCCTTCTCAAACTTGTAAAGATCCGCACTGGAATAATTATCAATAAAGTTGATCGCAAAGGACGCAAAATAATGCTTGTAAAAAGTCTGGCTGACCACTGCCGTTACCATGTGACGCCTGTCTATGCGGTAATCGTTATACAGCAGGGGCCTCTCCTTGTAGTCCTTATTAGACCACTGGTATCTCATAAAAACTTCCGTCTGGGTGGGAAACCGGGTAAAATATGAAATGGCATAGTACGGCCCGTCATAAGAGAATCTCCGCGCATTCGCATTGCTGTTTTCAAATCCCACCGTCAGAGAAATGATATGTTTCCGGTTCGCCAGATAAATGCTCGGCGTGATTTCGGAACGAAAGGACTCGTTTTTCATAGGATCGTTATCATCATTGTAAAACAGCTCTCTGGCATAACGGAATGCGCCCCTGAGACTGAAATAGGGACTGAAATAGTGTTCATAACTGGGATCGACGTGAACAATGTTCGAGAGCCTGCTGCTGCCGTAATCCTGGTAGGAGACGCCGACGGGAACCTTCAGGACGTCCTGGCGACCCACCCACCACGGCCCGGTGTTGACGTCGATAAGACGATAATTGTACTTGCTGTTGTTAAAATAAGTCGACTGGTAAAAATCAACGCCTGTGTTCCACATCAGCCCCAGCTTCTTATCGATGTGGTAAAGCAGATTGCTGCTGAAGTTGGTGATGGAGGCGTAGTCGCTGATCTTCTTGCTGTCATCTGCAAGGGTCAGGGTTCCGCCGTACACCGAAAGCTCCTTGTTGTCCGGTCCGGCGCTGACATTGTTGTCATACTGGAGCCCCTGGGAAAAACGTACATTCCAGGTGTATTTACGGGTGGCCTCCTCTATGGCGGAAAGGAGCTTCTCTATATTTGCCCTGACTTCCTCGGGCGGCTTGGCCGTCTTCACCGTCTCCAGTTCCTGCCTGGCCTCCTTATACTTTCCGAGCTGGAAATAGGCAGCCGCCAGATCCAGCCTGACCCTGTGAAGACCCGGGTTGATTGCCAGCATATCCTGGAATTTTTTCACGGCAAGATTGAGTTCGCCGGATTTCATGGCGCTTGTGCCAATCCACCACATGATGTCCATCGTTTCCACTTCAGAGGCGATTGAATTGAAAATCGGAAGGGCCTGTCCGTACTTTCCATCATAGTAAAGGGTCAGCGCCTCGGCAAGCCTGCTGTCCAGCGCCTCCACCTTGTCCGGGCTCATTCTGTTGAGCTTCTCGACGGCGTTTTTGTTGACGTCCTCTTTCAGATCCCTGAGATTAATTTCAGGTTCGGTTGATTGTTCCGACGTCAGTCCCGATGGGTTAGGCTGTTGTGCGGCGGCATGAAAGATTGGAAAGATGAAAAAAATGACGGTAAGGACGATGAAGAATACAGGCAAATGACGGCGGCACCTTATAACCATAACCATCCCTCCTAAGTGCTTGATTATGTGCTAATAAACTAACATTCACCCGCCGATTCAGCGGTCAATCAAAGAAGCTCGGTCTTAATTATGAATCCGTCCATGAAGAACGTTGTTTCATCGGGACATGCCGCATTTTATTAGAAAATCATGAGTTGTCAATATGTTTTTTTAAGCTTGTCAGTAGCAAATGATATGTCCGAAGTTGTAGCACATAAACTGTCCGGTTTGTTATGGTCACCGATGGAGGTGACGGATGAGACGGACAGAGATGTTACAGGAGATTCGGAAGATGCGATTTGAAGAGGCTTATGGAGATTGGACCGAGCTGTTTCAGGATCCTGTCCCTCGGGTCAGCAAAAATTATTTCTGAGCCGTGGCGAGGCTTTTTCATCGGTTATGGACGGTAAGTCAAGCGGACTTGGCCATTGCGGGCACAGGACTCCCGGAAACCCAGGTGACTTTTTTCACGGTGACTTTCACGCTTGAAGGTTTGCGGCTTTCCAGGGCCATGGCGGCGGCATTCTTCTCGCAAGTGCAGACCGGCTCATAGGTCCAACCCCCGGCCAGACGCGCCTCTTCCTTTTTCAGGCTCCCGAACACGTATCGCCCGACCAGGGGCGCGACCATCCTGGTTTTCCAACCGAATTCGTCATAGATCTCCTTCAGGAGCACATCCATCTTTTCGGCGAGCCGCTCGTTGCCCCGGTACCACTTTCGCATTGCCCAGACGGCGCCCGCATAGGTCGAACGCAGGGGAAGGGCCTCGCGGGCAAAGCGATCCCGAACCCTCCGCTCCGCGTGATACTGATGGCGCCGCCAGCCTTTGAGCGTGACGCCGATCAGCCGGGCCAGGCTCGGACCGTTGATCTCAAAATCCCTCCGGAACGCCTTCAGGAGAAAATGTTCCTCCTCGCCGTCCCGGATGTTTTTGTGCCGGTAACTGAAGCGATACTGACCGTGGGCGTCCGCCACGGGAAATTCATCCTCGGACAGCAATGTTCCCTCGCGGCGATGGCTTTCATACAGGGGCGTACCGGGATTCGGCATATAGAGCATGAACTGGTGAAACACGGTGTCATGACTCACGGCATGATCAATGACGGCATCGATATTTGCGGGGCTGTGGTCGTCCAGACCGATAATGGATGAGCCCAGCACCCGGATCCCATTGGAATGGAGGCGCTCAACCAGCGCGTGCGTATCCACCCTCCGGAGCTTCTGATAGGCGCTGTCCTTGCCTTCCAGACCCATCCACACCCAGCCTATTCCCAGGCCGACCAGTTGATCGAGGGTATAAGATTCCAGGACACGGGCCGAACTGAAAACATAGAGGGACCAGCTTTTCTGATGGGCTTCCATCAACTCCAACAGGCGCAGCGCCCGCTTTTTGTGGAGCAGAAAATTTTCATCGAGGACAAAAAAGGAGTGCGTTTTGAGCTCTTCCTCGATGCGGGACATGACGGCGAAGAGTTCGTCGCCCGTTTCAAAAAAGTTGATGAAATTGCCCTTGCCGCCGAACAGGGCCGAGGTGGAACAGAAATTACACCCCACGGGACAACCGACGGAGGGGATGAGAATCGCGGCCGTGTCGCCCGGCTTCTTTCCGAGGTCAACGCCCATGACGCGGGCGCCGAATCCGGAAAGGACCGCCGGATGGCGGACGGCGGCGTTTTCATCTTCGCCTAAAAACCGGCGAAACCAGCGGATGCCGTCGCCCCTGACGATATCGTCCGCATCGATTGTTTGAAGAAGGTCGCCCTTGCTTGCGATATGTCCGCCGACGACAATCCGGGCGCTCGGCCGGTGCCGCCGGATGAGTTCGCACATCCTTTTGACCTTCCCCACATTGGGAATAATGGCGCCGATCCCGATGACATCATACTCGTTTTCCTGAATTTCTTCGATGAAACGATCCTGGGAGGGAAAATCCAGCAGCGTGCAGGGCGCATCGATATTGGCCTGAATCATCATCAGCCCGAAGGACCGATGAAACATCCTCAGGGAAAAGCCGCCCTGAACGCGCGTCACCTGGTTGTGATAGAGCTCCATGGGGTTGACGGCCCGGCTTCCGTATGCGTCATCCTGGGCATAAGGCCCGAATACGCTTGACAATAATATTCGTGTCGATCTCCCTTTGGGGGAGCGCGTGATCTGCTGCATGATGGCCTCCTGCTGATGTATTTTACGCATTTATCAAGTCCTTTATTCGTGTTTGCAATGACCTTAAAATATATAATTACTGAATGAAAGCAATATATTACATTTTACAAAAGTTTTACAAACCAGTCTTAACGAACCTGTAACGAGTCGAGAATTCCCTCTTCCCCCCGACGGGGGAGGATTCGGGGGAGAGGAAAAACAGTGATGACCTTAACGGCTTGTCATGAATCGTGATGACGTCTGGTTGTTAACTCAGCGGAAAAAATATCTGAGACGCGGCGAAGCCATTTTTCAAAGGTCTGCGGTTGACTCTTGGGGGCGCTTGTGCAAAAATAGATCATGATTTCTCGATTGAAGTGGTTTTTCCACCCGGTATTTATTTTTATCTTTTCCATCCTGGCTTTGGCCTCGTCTCTGTTTCTCTATATTTACTGGTACATCGAGGTCAGCACGGGACTCAAGGCAGCCGTGCAACGTTACAACCTTGATCCGCAACAGTTCTTCGAGGCTCAGACCTGGGTGGTCATTCTCGTTTTGTCGATCCTGGTCGGGATCATTCTGGCCGGGATTTTCATTATTTTCCTGTACAGCCAGAAAATGGCGCGCCTCAACCGGCTTCAGCACGAATTCATCAACAATTTCACGCACGAGCTGAAGACACCGGTTACGTCTCTGAAGCTCTACCTGGAGACGTTCCTGAAGCACGAACTGCCCCGAAAGGAACAGACAAAATATATCGGTTACATGCTTCAGGACGTAGACCGCCTTGGGGACAATATCAGCCGCATCCTGAACCTGGCCAGAATCGAGACAAAGACCTACGGCGGGGAATTTATCCCGTCCGATCTGGTAAAAACCGTTGAACAATTCCATGAGAACAACCGCCACCTTTTCGGAAATTGCGACATTCGGATTCACAATTCTTCCGGACAACCTTTTTTTTACAACATCAATCCACCCCTTTTTGAAATGCTGGTGATGAATATCCTCAATAACGGCATCAAGTACAATGACAGTGAAAACCCCCGAATAGACATCCGTTTTCTGCAGGAAAACGGCAGGCTGTATATCCGGTTCGAAGACAACGGCATCGGCGTTGATAAAACGGAGAAAAAAAAGATTTTCCGGAAATTTTACCAGACAAAAAGAGCGGACAGCCTCTCGCCCAAGGGCAGCGGACTGGGCCTGTATCTGGTCCAGAATATCGCGCATATGCACCGGGGAAAGGTCATGGCGGAAAGACTGCCGGATGAAAAGGGGTCGGTTTTTACGCTGATCCTGCCTTTCCGTCCACAACACGCCTGATACAGGGGGCAACCATGCAAGATTCGGGAAGAAAGCGGATTCTCATTATTGAAGACGACAGCCATATCGCGGAGGGTTTGAAGCTGAACCTGTCTTTCCAGGGTTATGAAGTGGACATCGCCCCGGACGGGGTTAGCGGTCTGCAGAAATGGAAAACAGGGCAGCCTCACCTGATTGTTTTGGACATCATGCTTCCCGGCATCGACGGACTCTCGATATTGCGCAGCATTCGCCTGGTGGATGAGCGGCTGCCGATCCTGATTCTTTCGGCAAAGGGAAGTTCTGAAGACCGGGTCAGGGGGCTGAGCTACGGTGTGGATGACTATCTGGCCAAGCCCTTTAATCTGGAGGAGTTTCTGCTGCGTGTGGAGCGGCTCTTGTCCCGTGTCTCCTGGGCCGCGGGGAAGGACGACCTCCAGCCGGCCGGTCTGCCCCGGACCTACGCTTTCGGCGGCAACCGGATCGATTTCGACGACTCCACGGCTGATTGCAGGGCCGGCAGGATCACGTTAACCGAGCAGGAAGTTAAGCTCCTGAAACTGTTTATCGCCAACCGGGGCAAGCCGCTCACCCGGAAGCAGCTTCTCGAAATCGGATGGGGCTATACCGGTGTCATTGCCACGCGGACCGTCGATAATTTTATCGTCCGCCTGCGCAAATACTTTGAAGACGATCCACATCAACCCGTTTTTTTCCGGAGCCTTCGATCCGTGGGCTATATCTTCGATCACGAAAACCCGGCGCCGTCTTGACCGGGGAGAGAGTTATCGGGCGATCCGCGCCATTTTTTACACCATTTTTTATTGACTTCACGACCCGTACGTGTTAAGAGGCGCACCGCCGATGGATAATGACAACAGAAAATCATTTGTTCAGATGGCTTACGCTGGCAGTGTCGGATTCGCTTTCGTTCTTTTGATCTTTGGAGGGCTCTTTGTCGGCAATTGGCTGGACAGGAAGATGGGGACCTCGTTTCTCTTTACCATCCTGCTTTTCGTCGCGGGCGTTGCTGCAGGATTCAGAAACCTGTATGTCCTGATAAAAAGATCCTTCCGGGATGACAAGACCATAATCACAAGCATCCGAAGTGAGCCGCACAGGAAACGGCCCGCTCCGGCAAGGAATTGAAAATATTGACATTGTTCCAATTGCCGCATCGGCATTGAAAAATAGAATTGCGTTGAGGAGGTCCACAAGAAAATGCACAGTCTGTCTTTCCTGCAATTGATATTCCCCTCGATTCCCACGTACATTACCTATACCTGGTTTGTCATGGTGCTGCTGGTTTTTTTCTCGTTTTTGGCAACGCGGCGGTTGCAAATGACGCCGGGGGGTTTTCAGAATGCCATGGAGGTTTTCGTCGGCGCCATTGACAAACTCCTCATCGATACCATGGGAAATCATGGAAAACCTTTCTTTCCGCTGATCGCGACCCTCGGGTTTTTCATCCTCACCTCAAACCTGATCGGCCTGCTTCCGGGACTGGAATCGCCCACGTCGAATTTGAATACAACCGTCGCCATGGCCCTCGTCGTCTTCTTTATGACCCATATCGTCGGCGTTCAGGTTCAGGGCCTCAAGTATTTCAAGCAGTTCATGGGGCCGGTCTGGTGGCTGACGCCCCTGATGCTGCCCATCGAGCTCATCAGCCACATCTCCCGTCCCGTCTCCTTGTCCATGCGCCTGTTCGGCAACATCGAGGGCGGTCACATTGTTCTGCTGATCCTCTTCTTCCTCGTCCCGCTTCTGGTGCCGCTGCCCATCATCATTCTGAAGCTCCTGATTTCCGTCATCCAGACCCTCGTCTTCATGCTGCTGTCCATGATGTATATTGCCGGGGCAATGGAAGAACATCACTGAGCCCGGACCGGACCGCACCACCCCAAACTGTGACGTGATGAGGACCCTGCTTGCCGCGATTGCAACGGCCGCCGGGGATGGGTACTTTCTTCAATCACCTTGACGGCGATTTTATACCTGCCCGGCGTGCATTCATGGAACGGGGTTTTGAGAATATTCGGCATTGTGTCCCCGGATTCCCCCAAGCCGGTTGTGCGGCCTTTTCAAATTGCGGGTCAATTTCCGCTAAGGATCACGTGAGGTCAGACCGGATCGATCAAGTCATTAAATGCACTTACCGGCCTATATTCCACATCGGCAAAATTCTTAAAATGGGCTTTCCCGCATTTCATCTTCATGTCTTCTTTTTTCCTTAATTCTTCATTTTCCAGGGACGCCTTTGTTTCCGCGACAAAGTAGATTTTCCTGTCTCTCTTCAGTACCAGCGCCCAGTCGGGATTATAAGTGCCGATGGGCGTCGGAATGGTAAATTTGGGTGGCAGTTTGAAATAAAATTCGACACGATCGTCATCTTCGCAGTTCTTCGCAAATTGTCTTTCCGTGCCGGAATCTATCTGAATGTAGTTGTACAGCGTCTTATCCGGGTTGGATACTTCGACCAGACCGGACAAATAGGTTTCGACCTCCGCTTCTGCAAAGATGCGCATCTCATAGACCTGGCCATTGATCGTTTCATACTTGATGCCGTCGATCATCAGGGCGTTCAATACGCCTTTGATGACTGAGACAACCCGGTCGAGGAAGGCTTGAGGATTGATCAGCAGATCGTCGATCCTGAAAAGCGATCCGGCGCTACACTAAATTTTTGCCGGAAGTGTCTCTTTTTCATTGACAAGTTCCGACTCGCCGTACGGGCGCGCGCCCGGAATACTGCGGAGCCTTCACCATAGACCTCACTGGCCGCTGTTTCGAAGTGATAGTCGAAATTGGTTGTGACGATCCGGATTTGATCCCGACTTCCGAAGAACATCAGGATATTTTCATGGAGGACCGTGGGTTTTGAAGTGGGAGATGATAAGCGCTTGGCTACCAGTTGATGGATCTTTATGCCGTTTTGATCCAATCGGCCAAGAAAACGATCGATGTCCTCTTTCTCTGACTCCCAAGCGTAACCAACCTGTTTTGCAATTTCCCGAGTCAACCCCATGAAGTTTGGATAGTTTGAGGGGAACCCCATGGAAACCCCGGCCCCGGCAAAGACAACCAGTGGTTGCTCATGTTGAGCACCTGGGGATTGCTTACGTAAAGCCTTGATCAGCCGTTCGTCGAAATCGACACCGCCAATCCTCATGGTTCCCCCCTATTCAAGATGAACTTCCTGCCATGCTGATCCTAATCTTCCTTTCCCGCCAACGCATCGACAAACCCTTGTTTCAGCTTTTCCAGATGAAGTCTGACCTCCGCAAACTTCTCATCGCGCATCGGCATGCCCCGGATCATATCGATGATCAACCGGTATGGCGATCCAGACTTCGTTTCGGCATCCAAGATTTCTGTAACCGCTGCTGCCGTATCAGGTGCGGCGATCCGGGCTATATCGCAGCCCAGCAGTCGTATGACGGCCAGCCGGGCATCGAACCCCTCTTCCTGAAGCAGAACCTGTTCTTGATCATACAGCCTCTCCAAGTTTCCGCCATATTCGTATTTCTGCATGATCATGAGGAGATCCTCCGCATCCTTGCTGCGCTCGGGATATCGTTCCGCCCAGGAAATGATTTTCATCAGAAACAGGCCCGGCAGGGTCGGCAGCCTGATATCAAGTTCCGGATCGGAACTCAGCCTGACTGTCAAAGAAGATTCATAAGCTTCATCAAAACCGACCACGCTCATGAATATTGAGTACTCGGGCGGCCAACTGATCCTCTTTCGCTCATCCATAATGGCGCCGAACGGAACGATATCGAGCAGAACAGTGTCAAAACGGAATCTTTGCCGCTCCCGCGTGGAGGCAAATCTTCCGGTGGCAATTAAGGCATCCGTTAATCGATTGAACTGCTCCCAGTCGGCTACCCTGACGCCCAGATCGATGTCCCGTGTCATCCGGGAAAGTTCCACCTCGTAAGCATGTTTCAGGATCAGGTCTCTCGCCAAGGCGCCCACGATAAAGAAGGGAATGTTCAAGGCGTCCGACTCGCACTTCAAGGCAGATAGGGCATTGATTGTCGGCCGATCAATTTTCCCTGACAAGTCGAAGGATATCTTGCTCATAGATCATCCTGGCCGTTTCAATGTTTCTCTGGTCCCCCGTCGCCAGAAGATCAGCGTAAACGAGGATCGGGTGCACTAATTCTTCATCAGGTCTCTGCTCGTCGGGTTTCCAGAATCGTTCGAGTATTTCGACATCGCCGGCGGCATCCTTTCGGAGCCGGTTTTCGATCAGCAGCGGATTGAGTTCCGGGGCGGTTGTATAGATCGTAACGGTCTGAGGATTCAGATAATCGGTCATCCGGGCCGCGGCGACTTCTCCGCCCCATTGCGCCTTTAGGCAGTCCATGTTTATTCTCTGCCACCAGCCTTGCTCGCCGCGATAATGCCCAAGCATCTGTCGGGGTCTCAACTGCTCTGGATAGGCGGCGACCCAACGCTTCAATAACATGTCTTTCCTGATGAGCCGATAGCCCTCTTTCCCCATATCCAGAAGATAACCCAGTTCCTTCAACTCCCTGATGATCCAGTCGACGGTCCCCAGGGCGACGCCGGCAGCCGCGGCAATCTCCCGGAACGTGCGGTTTTCCAGCCCGGTATTGCAGAGGAAGGCAAATATCAACCGGAGTCCGGCGGCTTTGAAGGCCCTTTTGGTCTGTCCATCGCGGTGCCGCTCCGGCAGTCTGTTCCCCTTAATGAATACATACAAAGGCGGCTGATTGAGAAATGCATTGCCGGCTGTGTCGATAAATTCCATACCATCCACCCGCAATTGCTCCGCCATTTGCGGATTGATGTATCTCGCAACAACCAGAAGGGGATGCGGTAGGCGCTCCCTTCCCATGAGCATCAGGAGCCGATTCGTTTTCGTGACCGCGGTCTTGATCTCGGCGTAATAATGAAATTCTCTTCCCTGAACAATAATTGTCAAAAGATAGTCCGGGCGTAGCCCGGCAACCAGCGTCGTCGTTTCCGCCTTCAAAACCTCGATCTTAGCGTTTACGGGTGCATTCTTTCGAAATGCTTCGACTGCCTTCTGAAAGATTTCAGCTTCTTTATTTCCGTTGATCCGATTCATTGCATGTTCACCTTTTACACTTGTTCATTATTTATGAACATACCATAAACTTGAACACAATCCAAGCATTTTTATGGATAGGAGTTATCACTGATTAGACATTGGTAATGTTACATTTCACTGCAATTCCGGCATTTTGAGTATCAAAATAATACAATTTCTCTTTTCTTGAAAGGAAAACATTCCAAAATTAAAGAGCAGTTCTGTGCACAGAATTAACTAAACTATATGATATAATAAATGAACTAACGACACTGCCGATCATTTTCATGCTAATTCTTCACCCCGTTCGGCAAAGGCATTTTGTGGGTGTTCCCTCCCTTTAATATCCCGGACAATGTTCAGGCGATCATAGTATTCCTGCCGGTTTTTTTTGAAATAGTAGCCCAGAAAAACACCTTAATGAACCTCCCCGCAGCAAGCTGCGGGGTATCAAAACAGCAAGGAACGAAGCAAGCTTCGGGGAATACTACCCGGAGAGATTCAAGAATTGTTGAATAACATGCCATCGACGCCCCCTTTATTCAAGAAAGATTGAAGTCCGGCGGATGATAAACAAAAAACCCCGCTCTCTTCGGTGAGACACGGGGTTTAAGTTATTCTTCTGTTCATGACTTCCCTATCATCAGGTTTCAGAGGGTGCGGTCATTCAATAAAATCAAGGATTTATTTGCTTTGTAGATAAAAGTAATCCGTTAAGTTTGTCAAGGATATTCTTGGGAAAATTGTGGGAATCCACCGCCAAATTTTGTACGGGCTGGTTTCCCCGGTTTTCAGCGTTGTTTATTGGGGACGGTTACAAAATGCGGAAAGGTTCGACGTAATAAAGGGCCAGCCCGTCCCCGGAGTTCGAAATCCTGATCTCCAACGGCATCCCTATGGAGAGCTCTTCCGGCGTTGCTCCGGAAATCCGTGCCGCGATCCTTCCAATTCCCTCGGCAAGGTCCACCAGTCCAAGAAGGAAAGGGAGATCAAACTCGGGCTGCGCAAAAAAGAGTTCCGTCCAACTGTAGAGATACCCTTTTCCGCTCAATGCCTCCCAGGTAAAGACGTCTCCCAGGCATTCCGGGCAATGGCTGCGGGGCGGGAAAAAGATCTCGCCGCAATCCCTGCACCGGGGGGCAAGGAATCTCCCTGTTTTCAGTCCCTCCCAGAATGGGCTGACGCTGGGGCTTTCAACGTTCGTCGGCATGAGAAAGTTGGGTTTTGATGTCATATCAACCCCTTCCGAAAATCATGACCAGGCCGTTATTCATCATCCCCCCCTCACAATGCATCAACCCGACCTTTGCGTCCTTGACCTGGATGGCCCCGGCTGCTCCGCGGAGTTGCCTGACAAGACTGATCGTTTCGTACAAGGGGGTTGCCGCCCAGGGATGCCCCCGGGAGGTCAGTCCCCCGTCGGTGTTAATGGGGATTTTTCCGCCGATGTCCGTCTCGCCGTTCCGTATAGCCTTCACCATCTCACCGTTTTCAAACCAGCCGATGTCCTCAGGTATAATCAACTCGTGGGAACTGAAGGGGGCGTAAATCTCAGCCACGTCCACGTCGTCCGGTTTGACCCCCGCCGCCTGAAAAGCCCTTCGCGCCGCTTCCCGGGTTGCCGTGAAATGGCTGATGGACTTTGAGCAGTCGTCGGTCGGAATGACGCAGGAGTTATCATGACAAAGACCCCAGCCTTGAATATAGACAGGATGAGGGGAAAGATCCCGCGCCACGTCCTCGGAGGCGACGACAACGGCTGCGGCGCCGTCCAGGGAAGCCGCGGCATCGAGGAGCTTGATGGGAGAAGACAAATAGCGGGAGCGCAGCACATCCTCGACGGCGATGGGTTTTTTAAAGGCTGCCAACGGATTACCCGCGGCGTTCTTGCGGTTCCGGACGGCGGCTAGGGCAAAGTCTTCTTCTGTGGCGCCGGTCTCGTGCATGTAGCGCCTTGCCGAGAGGGCATAGGCCCAGATGATCCCGTAAGCGGCATAGGGCTGGAGGGCGGTAGGTTCGATCATCGCCCATCCCTTGCCCTGGGAGAGGTTCTTGAACCATCCGATGGAGGCCTCGCGCACCGCACCGTAGCAAAGAGCGGTCTTGATGCGTCCGGCCTGGATTTCATCGGCAGCGTACTTCAGCGTCAGCCCGCCGGCGATGGCCCCGCAGCAAATCTCCGCCATGGATTTAGGCGAAATGCGCAGGTACTCGCAAAGCAGGTTGGTTTGCAGGCCGATATTGCCCTGCAGATCCGGCGTCGTAAAGAGGCCCTCAACCTGCTTGCTGGACAGTTGGGCGTCTCTCAGGGCATCGCGGATGACCTGGAGGGCCAGGTCGCTCTCCCGCCTTTCCGGATATCGTCCGACCTCCACGGCACCGATACCGATAATCGCCACCCTTTTTTGCCTCACGTTCATCCCCTGTTCTATTCGAAAATAGTGATTAATAAGGTATTGCTTTTTCGCGGTGGGAGTATATGAAGAAGAATTTTGTGTGTCAATGGAATATTGGGGTCACGAATAATGACAAATAGATATGGGGTGCGATGTCGCTCATTTGGGAAGCGGATATCGACAGCCTGCAACAGGCTTATCGGAAGGGACATCCCGGTCGGAATCGAGCGCCGTCGCTACTTTCCCGACAGGTATGCGTGCATCGCGCGGGCGGCCTGTTTGCCGGCGCCCATGGCCAGGATGACCGTGGCGGCGCCCGTGACGATGTCGCCGCCGGCGTAAATGCCGGGACGGGTGGTCTCTCCCGATTCTCCTTTGACGACGATATAGCCCCGGCGGTTCGTCTCCAGACCGGGCGTCGTCGCCGGGACGATGGGGTTGGCCATGGTGCCGACGGCCACCACGACGGCATCCACATCGATGACGAATTCGGATCCCTCAATCGGAACGGGGCTGCGTCTGCCCGAGGCGTCGGGCTCGCCGAGTTCCATGCGGATGCACTTCATACCCGTGACCCAGGCTTTTTCATCTCCGATATATTCGACGGGATTTGTCAGGAGTTTGAACTGGACCCCTTCCTCATGGGCATGGTGGACCTCTTCCTTGCGGGCGGGCATTTCCACTTCCGTGCGGCGGTAGATGATATAGGCGTTTTCCGCCCCCAGGCGCAGCGCCGTCCGGACGGAGTCCATGGCCACATTGCCGCCGCCGATGACGGCGACGTTCCTGCCGCGGACAATAGGCGTGTCGTATTCCGGAAACAGATAGGCTTTCATGAGGTTGGAGCGCGTGAGGTACTCATTGGCCGAATAGATGCCGCTGAGATTTTCCCCGGGGATGTTCATGAACACGGGCGCGCCGGCGCCGACGGCGATATAAACGGCGTCATAGCCTTCGGCAAAGAGTTCATCGATCGTCGCGATCCGGCCGATGACGGCGTTGGTCTCGATCTTCACGCCCAATTTCTTCAGATAATCGACCTCCGCTTCCACGATCGCCTTGGGAAGGCGGAATTCGGGAATGCCGTAAACCAGGACGCCGCCTGCCTTGTGCAAACCCTCAAAGATCGTGGCCGCATATCCAAGCTTGACCAGATCTCCCGCGATGGTCAGTCCCGAGGGCCCGGCGCCGATGACGGCGATTTTCTTCCCGTTGGGGGCGGGCAGGTCCGGAATGGAGATCTGACCGGTTTTTCGCTCATAATCGGCGGCAAAACGCTCCAGGCGGCCGATGGCCACGGGGTCGCCTTTCTTGCCGAGGATGCAGACCTTCTCACACTGCTCCTCCTGGGGACAGACGCGGCCGCAAACGGCGGGCAGGCTGTTGGTCTCCTTGAGAATATGAGCGGCCTCCAGGAATTTCCCGTCGGTGATCGCCTGAATGAATTCCGGGATTTTCACATCCACGGGACACCCCGCGATGCAGCCGGGCTTCTTGCACTGGATACAGCGTTTCGCCTCCAGCACGGCCGTTTCTTCCGAATATCCCAGGGGCACTTCGTCAAAGTTCTTTACCCGGACGCCGGGGGTCTGCTCCGGCATCTGCTGCCGGGGGATTTTTTCCTTCTTGGATTTTTTCTCTTCAGTTTCCATGCCATCCACACTTGTGTTTTTCATAAGCCACGCTTTCCTGGTCGCAGTACATGCGCAGGCGGCTTGTCAGGAGATCGAAATCCACCTGATGGCCGTCAAATTCGGGGCCGTCCACGCAGGTGAACCGCGTCTTTCCACCCACGGAGACGCGGCAGGCGCCGCACATACCCGTCGCATCCACCATGATCGGGTTGAGGCTGACCACGGTTTTAATCCCGTATGGCCGCGTCAGGTTGGCGATCACCTTCATCATGGGAACCGGCCCGATGGCGAAGACTTCCTCGATCTTTTCACCCGCGTCGATCAGATTCTGCAAGACGGTGCTGACAAAGCCGTGGAAACCGTAGCTGCCGTCGTCCGTGGCGACGATCAGCCGGTCGCTGACCTGTTTCATCTCTTCTTCCAGAATCAGCAAATCCTTCGTCCGGGCGCCGATGATGGAAATGACCCGGTTCCCCGCCTGCTTCAGGGCCGCGGCCAATGGATAGACGACGCCGACGCCCACGCCGCCGCCGATGCAGACGATCTGACCGATTTTCTTGATATCCGTGGGATTGCCCAGCGGCCCCTGGACGTCGCTGAAATAGTCGTCCACCTTCATTGCGGCCATGGCGGCCGTCGTCTTGCCGACGACCTGGAAGATAATCGTGATCGCACCTCTTTCCGGATCGGAATCCACGATCGTGAGCGGAATCCGTTCCCCTTTTTCATCCATGAGCAGGACGATGAACTGGCCCGCCTTGCGCTTCCTGGCAATCGCCGGGGCTTCGAGGATCATTTTGACGACGTTTTCCGACAAAGCGACTTTTTCGACAATTTTATTCAAGCTCATGCTCCCAAATTCAAAAAATGAGGTAGCCGGAGGGCTCCCTATATCAGCATCAAAAACTTCTGATTAGGAACGGCTTCGTAAAAAGCGCCAGAGGCAAGGCGCGCGACGTATGGGGACACGACTCTGTCATGTCCCCTTGAGGCGTACTGCGTCGTACGCCGCAACGACGAAGGATGAAGCGTAACACAGCATATGGCCTTTTTACGGAGTCGTTAGTATTCCTTGGTCAGTTTGTCCAGTTCCGCCAGGGAGAAGACCGGACCGTCCTTGCAGACGTACTTGCTGCCCACATTGCAGCGTCCGCACT
Source organism: Syntrophales bacterium (assembly GCA_030656035.1). GTDB lineage: Bacteria > Desulfobacterota > Syntrophia > Syntrophales > Fen-1087 > JAPLJM01. The sequence continues at coordinate 184 of JAUSOK010000139.1, read as the reverse complement.
TGCCGATGCCGCATTTCATGCGCATTTCCAGCGAAGTAATGATGTTTTCCTTGGAGAAGCCGAGATCGAAGAAAACCGGCAGCGTAAACCGGATCATGATGGGAGGCCCGCAGATCACCGTGACGGCGTTTTCGGAACTCGGCGCGACCTCCTTGCAGACCGTGGGCACAAATCCCTCGCGCCC
>JAUSOK010000130.1 GCA_030656035.1 Syntrophales bacterium | reverse complement strand
AGAACGTCACTCATCAAATCAGCGCCGAAGCCGGTTTTTACCTCCATTTCGAGCTGATCATGCCCAGCCAGAACTTCGGCATCCAGTAGCTCTGCTACGTCGTTCAGGGTCACGTTGATCTCCTTTAGGAAAGTTGTTTTAACGGATTATTACAGATCTACCCCTCTTAAAACCGCCTCCGAAGTCCGCTTCTATCCGGCGAAAAAATTTGAAAAATGCTGATTATTTAGCTGTGATTATTAATGGATGGCCGATTATCACAAACATGGGGCCATGTCAAACACTTTATCCGCCTGACATGAATCTTGCGAACATGGAAAGCCACTCTTGAATGATTGATAGGAAGGGAGCTTCTGGTCCCCCGGTCCAACGGGCTTTAAGACGCTGTCAGAAAAAAACTTTGCGTAGCGGCGACATTTGCGTTAAAAACAGATCAAGGATCAGTTGCCCGGGATTGCCCATGAATGATTTGATTGACGAATATATGAATTATCTCCTGATTGAAAAGGGATGTTCGTCCCATACCATCGAAGCCTATAGCCGTGATCTGGGGGATTTCATCGTGCATATCCGCGCAGGAGGTCTTTCCCGCTTCCAGGAGGTTGCGTCGGAAGCCGTCCTTTCCTATCTCGCCGAACAGCGGGCAAGGGGGCTATGCTCTAAATCGGTCAACAGAAAGCTGGCGGCATTAAGGGGGTTCTATAAGTTCTTGATTCGTGAGGGACGAGTTGAGCAGAATCCGCTGGCAAACATCGAAATGGCAAAAGGTTGGATGCACTTGCCGGATACCCTGTCCCGCGAGGAGATGGACCGGCTGCTGGCACAGCCGGGTTTGATCGGTGAAACGGCATTGAGAGACAAGGCCATGCTGGAATTACTGTATGCAACGGGTGTACGTGTCTCCGAATTGATTAGCCTGACGATGAACGCCATCAACTGGCAGGTCGGATATCTGCTGGTCATGGGCAAGGGCGGTAAAGAAAGAATTGTTCCCGTCGGCCGCTGCGCCTACAAGTGCCTGCAGCAGTATGTCGAAAGCGCCAGAGGGGGGGCTTTAAAGCAAAGACAGAGTGATGTCGTTTTTCTGAATAAATACGGTAACGGTTTTACGCGCCAGGGATTCTGGAAAGTGGTGAAGAAATATGCCGGGAAGGCAGGGCTTAAGAAGAAAGTCCATCCTCATACCTTTCGCCATTCTTTTGCCACACATCTTATTGAAGGAGGTGCGGACATCCGCTCCGTGCAAATCATGCTGGGTCATGCGGATATTTCCACCACGCAGATATACACGCATGTCACACGGGAACGGTTGAAGGATGTCCACCGGAAATACCATCCCCGCGGTTGAGGGGCGCTGACGGAGCCGATAAGGATGGAGAATGTTGCATGTTCAAGATGTTAACTCTAATTTTCATTGAGCGATTAATTCATGGAATACGAATCCGGCAGGAAAACCGATAAAAAGAAAGTCAGCGTCGTGGAGAAAACCAGGCCAAGACGATTTGTCTTTCTGCTCTTGGTCGCCGTTGCTCTCATGGGCGGCGTCATCGTTTTTTCCACACCGGAAAGGATGGGGCGCGACACACTGGTGCGCTTGAAAAACACGGTGGCCTATCTCGCGCTTCGTCAGGCGCCGCATTTTTATTACCTTGACGTGGAAAAGAACGGCAAGGACGAGCGATTGACCCCTCATGACGCCTTTAAGCTGTCATACCGTGATGAGTTTGTGATCCGAAACATCGTTTCCGATGATCTCTTCGGCAAGGCCCTGACCGTGGATGTGGAAGGATTGGGAGATGTAAATGATTATCGTCGGATCCTGAAGGGCGTTGAGCTGGTCGATCAATGGATTATGAACACCAGGAAGGCTGGCCGACCCGATGTGGTCGAGGATTTCGGCATCAATATTCTATACCGTGAGAAGGTGATCGCCAGAATCCCCATTCAGGTATCCATTACACCGCAGGACTGGTTGCGGCATGCAAAAAATTCAAAAAATCGGCGCCAGCAGGTTGAGTATCTGAAAAAAGCCATTACGGCGAATCCGCACGATCCTAATGTTCGCAAAATGCTTGCGGCGTCTTATTTTCAGCAGGGCCGTTTCAACGAGGCGATCACGCAGTATCGTAAAATTCTGGCGGCCAAACCCGGCGATGCCGGCGTCATGGCCGAACTGGTCAAGTGCTATCTCGGCAAAAAAGATTACGTCCGGGTGGTCAAGACGGGGCAGCAACAGGTCAAAATCAACCCGAAGGACGCGGACGCCTTTGCCAATATCGCCTTTGCCCATGCCCAACTGAACCAGTGGGATCATGCCGTTGAGAATTACCGGGAATCCCTGCGGTTGAATCCTGAAAGAGGCGTGCTCTATTATCGACTTGGAGATGCCTACGAAAAGAGTCGGAATCTCAACGATGCGATCCGCCGGTATCAGACTTTTGTGGCTAAAGTTCCCCGGGCGGTTTATGGCATGATTGCCCTGGCCGATGCTTTGCTCAAGGCAGGTCGGTACGAGGAAGCGATTAAATGGTATCGCGAAGTTCTGAAAAGGGAGCCCCGCAATGCCGCGGTTTATGCGAACCTGGGTCTTGCCTTGGGGAGCAAGGGGTTGCTGAACGAGGAAATCGAAAATTACAAAAAGGCCATTGCCCTGGGCTTGAAAGAGCCGGCTGTTTACTTTAACCTCGCGGCGGCCTATGAAAAGGGGAAGCGCCATACTGATGCGGCGCGGGCTTATCGCAAGATTCTTCTTCTGAAGCCCGACGATGAGGAGGTTGTGGAAAAGGCGGCAAATTTTGAATATAAAACGAAACAATATGCTAAAGCCGTTAAACTATATGAACGAATCGTCCAAAAATCAAAAAATAAATCGGTCCTGTACGCAAGCATGGGTTTTGCCTACGGGGAGTTGAAAAAATACGCCGCGGCTGCGGCAAGCTACGAGAAGGCGATCAAGCATGGAAACCGCGATCCGCAGGTCGTTTATAATCTGGCCCATACCTACGGAAAACTGGGTAAGGCCCGCGAGGCTGCAAGGCTTTATGAACAATATGCCGCCCGGCATCCGAACCGGTATGTTTTCAATATCCTGGCCGAATTTTACATGCAGGAAAAGCTCTATGACAAGGCGATATCGGTCTCCCTGCGGCTGCTGAAGCTCGATCCCGATAAGGCGTCGGTTTATGCGAATCTTGGCTATGCCTATGGTCTGAAGGGGGATGCGGATAAGGCGATCGAATCTTACAAACTGTCGTTGAAGCATGACGCCGAAGACGATGTCGTTTATCTCAATCTGGGCATGGCGTATGAGAAAAAAGGCATGTTCACGGAAGCCCTCAACGCTTATAAAACGGCCTATGAAATAAATCCTGAGTCGAAGAAGGCGGCGGCGAGGTACCGGGAAATCCGAATCAAAATGCTGAAGCAGAGTCGTGGATAAAGAAGGGATGGATGCGATGAAACAGATTCAATTGAATGGCATGAAGATCGGCGGCGGGGCGCCCTTTGTCCTGATTGCCGGTCCCTGTGTGATCGAGGAAGAACAGAGAACGACGGAGATTGCCGTTTTTTTGAAGGAGCTGACGGACCGGCTGCATATTCCCCTGATTTTCAAGGCCTCTTATGACAAGGCAAACCGCACTTCTGTTCACAGCTATCGCGGTCCGGGCCTGAAAAAGGGATTGCAGGTTCTGAAAAATATCAGCGAGAAATTGTCTATTCCGATTCTAACGGATGTTCATCGTTTTGAGGAAATCAAGCCGGTTTCCGAAGTGGCCGACATTCTGCAGGTGCCGGCCTTTTTGTGCCGTCAGACCGATTTTGTGATGGAAGTGGGGCGGTTTGCCCGGGTGATCAATATCAAAAAGGGACAGTTTCTGGCGCCCGGGGATGTCCGGAATATAATCGACAAGGTCCTGGCCGTGGAAAACGAGAATATCCTAATGACTGAGAGAGGAACGTGTTTCGGCTACAACAATCTGGTGGCCGATTTTCGAGCCATTCCCGCCATGCGGGCGATGGGCTATCCGGTCATCTTCGATGCAACTCACAGCGTGCAACTTCCCGGTGGTCAGGGGACCGTCTCCGGGGGACAAAGGGAGATGGTAGCTTACCTGGCCAGGGCTGCCGTCGCGGTCGGGATCGACGGTCTGTTTGTGGAGGTCCATCCCGACCCGGATACCGCCCTCTGCGACGGCCCCAATTCCCTTGATCTGAATAAACTGGACGATATGCTGCAGGTTCTGATGGAGATCGACGCTCTCGTAAAAAATCTGAAGGAATAAAGAGGTTATCCAGCGACTCACGACATGCAGGAAGGAAGTCTTTATGGATTTATGGACAGACAAAGCGCTTTTATTGAGGATCAAGACCGTCAGATTACTGATGCTGGATGTGGACGGCGTCCTGACGGATGGGAAGATTATCATCAATGACCAGGGTCTCGAGAGCAAGCACTTTGATGTCAGGGACGGACACGGCTTAAAATTGCTGATGCGTTATGGGGTCGGCGTTGCCTTGATTACCGGTCGCCGGTCGTCCGTCGTTGAACATCGGGCAAAGGACCTTGGCATCGAGGAAGTCTATCAGGGTATCTGGAACAAGGTGGAGACATTTGAAGAGATCCTTCAAAAGATGAACCTGCATCCGGAACAGACCGCTTTTGTGGGCGATGATATTGTGGATATTCCCGTCATGCGGCGGGTCGGATTCGCCGTGGCCGTCCGTGACGCTGACGAAGACACGAAGAAGATTGCCCATTACGTCACAAAAGGAAGAGGGGGGCGTGGCGCCGTCCGGGAAGTCTGTGAACTGATCCTCAAGGTTCAGGATCACTGGCAGGATGTGGCGAGGAAATATCAGATGGACGGATTCATGCCCGCCGAGAGGTAATACGTTTCGTCTTTACATCCTGGGCTCCGGATGATATGAATCATCTCAAGCGCCGGTATGGGTGCGCGGGTAAGAAACGGCGCATCAGGCCGGAAAGATAGCATGGATGAAACTTAACAGGAAAGTCTGGATTGTTCTCGGTTTTTCGCTGGCGGCGCTATTGGCTGCGATTGCCCTTCTGGTCGTTGATCTTTATAAGACATCTCCGAAGACCTTGCTGAAAGTGATGGCGGATAACGTGGACTTGCAGGTCAAGGATGTCATCTATACCGATGTCGGGCAATCCGGGGAAAAATGGGAAATCAGGGCCGATACGGCCAGGTATCACAAGAAAGAAAACATGGCCCTTTTTGACAGGGTTCGGGTCAAACTGGTGACCCCACGGGGAAAGATTTTCCGCATGACCGGGGACCGCGGAAAACTTCAGACCGATACGAAAAATATCGAAATATCCGGGAATGTAGAGATTCTTTCGGATCGCGGTGATCGGTTACGTACGGATGTGTTGCATTATACCCATGCGAAAGATACCGTCCATACAGAGGGGGCCGTGACCATGTGGGGGGACAAGATGCAGATCAGTGGTATTGGCATGACCATGAATCTGAAACAAGGTCAGTTGTCGTTACAGTCCAGTGTGAAAGGTCAGATTCAGGGAAAATGAGAAAAGACGAAGGGCTCTGCACAGTTTATCATCATCGGGGGTACGGTTGGCGCCTTTTTTTGCTGACGGTCGTCTCCCTGTTCCTTGTTCCGGTGTCTGTTTGGGCTCAGGCCCCGAAAAAAATGAAAATGGATAAAAACCAGCCGATTCAAATACAGTCGGACCGGCTCGATGCCTATCAGGAAAAGAATCTGGTCATTTTCTCGGGCCATGCCGTCGCCACGCAGGGGGACAAGACGATCAAGGCTGACCGCCTGCTTATTTATTACAAGGACAAGGATCATCCCGCCACTCCGGAGAAGAGTAATAAAATGGACATGGGCGAGGCCGGAGATCTCGAAAAGCTTGAGGCACAGGGACAGGTTGTGATTACACAGACCAACCGTGTCGTTACAGGGGATAACGCCGTTTTCTACCAGGATTCGCAGCAAATTGTGATGACGGGCAACGCCGTCATGCGCGAAGGGAAAAACATAGTCAAGGGAGAAAAAATCGTCGTTTTTCTTGACGAAGACAGGGGCGTAATCGAGGGAAGCAAGCATAAACGGGTAACCGCTACAATTTATCCGAATGAAAAAAAAGAAGAGAAGCAGAAATAATTAGATTTTGAAAGCATAACTAAAACAAGGGAAAAGTCTGTTCCTTCCGTGGGGATGGATGTTCGGAGCGAATGGCAAAACTGACGGCAACGGGACTGATAAAGATCTATGGCGGGAGGAAGGTCGTCAATGAGATCGACCTGGAAATCAATCCCGGAGAAGTGGTCGGCCTGCTGGGACCGAACGGCGCCGGTAAAACAACCACCTTTTACATGATTACCGGGCTCGTCAAGCCAGACAACGGTCACATTTTTATGGACGAAGAGGATATCAGCCGCTATCCGATGTATATCCGGGCCAGGAAGGGGATCAATTACCTGCCCCAGGAGCCGTCTATCTTCCGTAAACTAACGGTTGAGGAAAATATCATGGCCATTCTGGAGACGCTTGAGGTTGACCGCCGGCAGAGACAGACACGATTGGTCGAGCTTTTGAGCGAACTGGATCTGGCCGGACTGGCGAAAAATTATGCGTACTCTCTCTCTGGTGGAGAGCGTCGAAGAGTTGAGATCACGCGGGCGCTGGTCACCTCTCCCAAGTATGTCCTTCTGGATGAGCCGTTTGCCGGGATCGATCCGCTGGCCGTCGCCGATATTCAGAAGATTGTTTTTAAGTTGAGCGCAAAAGGGATTGGCGTCATCATCTCTGATCATAATGTTAGAGAAACGCTTTCGGTATGCAATCGGGCCTACATTATCAACGAAGGCAAGGTGCTGGTCGAAGGAAATCCGGAAACCATTGCGAATTGTGAAGCGGCAAGAAAAATTTATTTTGGGGAGGATTTCTCTTTTTAATGGCATTCGAGCTCAGGCAGAATCTGAAACTGACCCAGCAGCTGATCATGACGCCGCAGCTGCAACAGGCGATTAAACTCCTGCAGTTGTCCCGCCTGGAGTTGGTGGATACCATTAATCAGGAGATGGAGGAAAATCCTCTTCTGGAAGAGGCTGTGCCTGACGATGATCAGGAGATCAGCCTGAATCAGGACACGGAGGAGATAACCGTCACCGACCGGGAAGAGATCAAGGTCAATGACCGCACCGAAGAGCTGACCGGGGAGGGTGATGGAAAGGATGAGTTTGATTGGGGCAGTTATCTCGAAGATTACGGCCCCATGGGAGTGACCTATGACCGGCCGGATGGAGATGCGACGTCCTGGGACAATATGCTGGCGGCGCTTCCTTCGCTTACGGACCACCTGATGTGGCAGCTGAAACTTTCACGGCTCACGGAACGTGAAATGCATCTCGGCGAGCAGATTATCGGCAATCTTGATCAAAATGGATACCTTGTGGCCACCTTTGATGAAATTGCCGAACAGAATAAAGCGGAAAGAACGGAAGTCGAAGCGGTTCTGGGGAAGATACAGGAATTCGATCCTCCCGGGATTGCAGCCAGGGATCTGAAGGAGTGTCTGCTCATCCAGGCGCGCCTTCTCGGCGTATTGAACCCCCTGATGGAAGCAATCATCCGGGATCACATGAAAGACCTGGAATTGAAGAATTACAATCACATTGCCAGGAAGCTGCGGGTTCCGCTGCCGGAGGTTCTGCATGCCGTCCAGTTAGTCTGCCGGATGGACCCGAAACCGGGCCGGATCTACAGTGAAGAGAGGACACAGCCCATTGTTCCCGATGTTTACGTTTTTAAATCCGGGGATGAGTATAAAATCGTTCTCAACGATGACGGATTGCCCAGACTGAGAATCAGCAATTTTTATCGGGAGATCATGGGGAGCAACAGTGGAAAGGCCAATAATGAAACGGGGAAAAAATATATTCGGGAAAAGGTCCAGTCGGCCACGTGGCTGATCAAAAGCATTCAGCAACGGCAAAAGACGATTTATAAGGTTGCCGAAAGCCTCGTGAGGCAGCAGAAGGATTTTTTTGACGGCGGCATGAATTATTTAAAACCGCTGGTGCTCAGAAATATCGCCGATGATGTGGAAATGCACGAGTCAACCATCAGCCGTGTTGTGACCAACAAGTATATGCAGACGCCCCGGGGAATTTTTGAACTCAAGTTCTTTTTCAGCAGCGGGATCAATAAAATCGGCGGAGATACCATCGCATCAAAAAGCGTTAAAGAAAACATCCGCAGGATCGTCAGTGAAGAAGATGCCCGAAAACCTTTAAGCGACCTTGAAATCGTTGAGCTTCTTGACAAAGAGGATATTACCATTGCCCGGCGGACGGTGGCGAAATACCGGGAAATGATGGGCATCCTTCCATCCTCGCGACGAAAAAGATTCTTCTGACGGGGATCAAATAAAACCATTGACTTTTTTTGGCAACGCCACTATGAAGCGCGCTTCAATTATCGGATAAGGGTTGGCTGACAGGATCCGGTTTACTGAGGATAAGCGGCACAAAAGCGAACTTGAACAGGAGGGCTGACAGATGAGAATTTCTCTGACATTCAGGAATACAGAAGGAGAAAATTGGCAAAAGGAATATGTGGATGAGAGGCTAAATAAAATAAAAAAATACATCGATCGTCCCATGGATGTTCATGCCATTCTCTCCGTAGAAAAATTCAGGAATGTTGTAGAGGTCAACATGATTGCAGACGGGCTGAATATCAACGCGAAGGAAGAGGCCAAGGATATGCGTCTGGCCATCGACAATGCCGTTGATAAAATCGAAAGGCAATTGAAAAAACATAAAGAAAAAATCAGGGGTCACAAAACAAATATGACCCGTGCGGAAGGCATAACGGCCATTAACGGCGAGATGGGAGAAAGCGAAGAAGAACAGGAAACAAGGCTTGTCGAGACGCGAAAAGTTGTCTTGAAACCCATGTCGATAGATGATGCCGTGATGGAGATGGATGTATCCAGGCAACGGTTCATTATTTATCGGGATTCATCATCGGAAAACGTGAGTTTGATTTACAGGCGTGATGACGGAAAATATACACTCATCGAGACCAGTCATTAACATCGTGAAGGATGCTGCATGAAAATCGTAGAGATGCTTAAGCCGGAGTATATCATTGAAGCGTTGCAATCGGATAAGAAAAGAGACGTTTTGTTGGAGTTATCGGCGCCCTTCCTGAAAAACTACCCTGAGCTGGATCCCGATGTCACACTGTCCATACTGATGGAGCGGGAAAAACTGGGCAGCACCGGGATCGGTGAGGGAATCGCCATTCCTCACGGGAAACTGGCCGGCCTGGATAATCTGATTGTCTGCTTTGGCAGAAGCGCTGCCGGGATTGATTTTAACGCAATGGACGGAAACCCCGTGCACCTGTTTTTCTTGCTCCTGGCGCCGGAGAATTCGGCGGGACAGCACTTGAAAGCTCTGGCGAAAATATCCAGAATGCTCAAGGACAGCCGTTTCCGGGCAAAACTAATGGAAGCCAAATCCAGGGATGAAATATTCGGGATGATCTCGCAACAGGACGATATCATATAGCAATGAACGTCTCCAGGATGACTTGATTGCAATGAGGGCTCGCGGCATTTCTGTTCAGTGTCTGCTTGCCGGGTCGGAAGACAGACTGGGCCTGACACAGGTTATGGGTGGGAAGGGCCTTGCAAATCGCCTGCACCATGTCCGGGTGCAGCATCATTTTCATGGAGGCGTCCGTGGGCCTCTTTGGCGTCATGTTGCCCTGATTATGAACCCGTCCCGGCGAGGTCCGCTGATCATGCGGGACCGGGAATCCTCACTGACTTTTCTTGAAGAAATCCGAGCCGCAAAAATTCCCTGCATTTTCATTTGCGCAACAGAGAAGATTGCGGACCACCTGCGCGATGTTAACGAACAGACGGGGATCCCCCTTTTGACTTCCGCTCATGACGCGTTTATACTGGAAAGCCGCCTGACGGGATTATTAAGAGAAAAAATTGATCATCGTGTCAGGGTGCACGGCGTCCTGCTGAAGATGTTCGGGTTGGGAGTGCTGATCCAGGGAGACAGCGGCGCCGGTAAAACCACGGCTGGTACGATGTTGGTGCGGATGGGACATATATGGATTGCCGACGACGCCATTGATATTAAAAAGAGGCAGGGTAAGCGGCTTTGCGCCCGGGGGATCAAGTCCACGCGCAATCTGATTGATCTTAAGGAATCCGGCATCCTGAACACCCGTGACATTTTTGACAGCCGCCGGCTGGCAGAGGAAACGGACCTGCATCTCATCCTGGAAATGCAACACAGAAGCGATGTATCAAGCAGGGGAAAGATGGAAAACATGCGGGCGTTCCGGGAGATCATGGGAACGCAAGTTCCTTGTATTCGCATTCCGTGGACAGGAGAACACGCTTTCGATGCATTGGAAATCGAAAGACGGGTCAAGGCGTTCGGGAGCGACGGAGGCACATTATGAAAAATCTGCAGGTGGTGATCGTTACGGGAATGTCCGGTTCCGGCAAGACGACGTCTTTACGGGCGCTTGAAGATGTGGGCTTTTTCTGCGTGGACAATCTGCCGGTCGCGCTGCTGCCGAAATTTCTTGAGATCCAGTCTGTTGACGCCAAGGATGTCTCCAAGGTAGCCTTGGTGATGGACTTGCGGGAAAAAAGCTTTCTCGATACCTATCCCGAGGTATTCAACCAGCTCAACGAAAAAGGGTACAAAATCGAAATTCTTTTCCTGGATGCCGGCGACGACGCCCTGTTGCATCGTTTCAGTGAAACCCGTCGGACCCACCCACTCTCCCAACGGGGGTCGATCATGGAGGGTATCCGCAATGAAAGGGAAAAATTGTCGCCGCTCAAGCAGATGGCCGACAAGATCATCGATACCACCTCCCTCAATGTCCATCAATTGAAGGACTCCGTACAGCGTTTTTTTATTGAAGCCAGCTACCGGAAGATGGTTATTCACGTCATTTCATTCGGTTATCGTTATGGCGTGCCGGCGGATGCCGATATGGTTCTCGATGTCCGCTTCCTGCCGAACCCCCATTTTGTAGAAGCGCTGAAGCCCTACAACGGGCATCATGCACAGGTTCGGGACTATGTCCTCGAAGCTGAGGAAAGCCGGATATTTATTGATAAATTATTTGGATTGATGGCCCTTCTGATTCCGCTGTACGAGAAAGAGGGCAAGGTGAGATTCAATATCGCCCTGGGCTGCACCGGCGGGAAACACCGGTCTGTGGTCATGTCCAACGAACTGGCGAACCATTTTTCTCAACAGGATTATATCGTCAGCGTCAGCCACCGGGACATCAATAAAAGCTAACCCGTTAATTTGCCATGGCGATTTTTCTGGTTACGTTGTCGGCGATCCAATGCGCATCCCACCATTCCAGCGGATTGACGAATTGTCCTCCCACCAGAATGGAAAAGTGCAGATGATCGCCGCCGGCAAGTCCGGACATCCCTGAGCTTCCCAGGACATCCTGCTTCCTGACCGCCTGCCCCGCTTTGACATTGATTGTTGAAAGATGGCCGTAGAGCGTGAAGAGGGAGAACCCATGATCGATGACGACGGTGTTTCCATATATCCCCAGCGGTCCGGCATAAACGACGAGGCCGTTGTTGGCCGCTTCAATGGGGGCGTGTTCAAGGGATGCCAGATCAACGCCTTCATGGAGGCTCTCGCCAATTGCCTTTCCGTCGTATAACCATATTCGTTTGTCACCGAAAAGGGCCTTGGGTGCGGCGTTTTTCATCCGCAGAAAGGTATCCGCCCAGAGCTGCCGGGCTTCACTTTTCCGGGTCAGCGACTGAATAGTTTTAAAGTTGTCCTGCCGCATGACACTATTGACATGAATGAATGTTTCCACAGGCGTTTTCCCGCGCAGGTTCATGTCGGCCATCTGGAACTCCGGCATTTTCTGTTGCAGAAACTGGTCGGACAGGTTGATCTTGTCCGTGCGGAATTTCCTGTTTTTTATCAGATGGGGCAGGGCCACAGCGGATTCATTGCCGGCCTGATCCTGGGCGACCACCTTGATGCGGGTCGATCCCTGGCCGGCTTCCATGGGAAGACTGAAATAGGCGACATAGAAGGGCTTTCCCGATATGGTGGTCAGATAGGCTGAGAAAAACCTCTCATCAACCTGTATCCCGCTTATGACGACGGGTTTCGAGGTGCGATACAGCGTGACACAGGTTCCGCCCGGATTAATGATATTCTGCGGATTGAGCAGATAGATCTGCGGCGGGTGCAGGTCGATGGTCAGGGGCTTGCTCAGGAGCGTCTGATTCTTGAAAAGCGAATAATCCACGGCCTTGATATTCAAGGTCGCGGGACCGTCCTGCATTTTCATGCTCAAGGGATCGACTGTGAAGGAGACCGTCTTGTCGCGCGTGCCTTTCTTCGGGTAATTTACCGCGTAAAGCGTATGAGTCTTGTCGCCCTGGGTGATCGTGATCCAGGTATCGCGCAGACTGCTTCCCCGGTCGGAAAAGGTCGCCTCGATCACCTTCTGTCGACCGATCATACCGATATCCTGATGGATTTTGATCTCAGGTTTACCCATATCGAACGCGCTGCCGAAAAGCCAGAACCCGCCGATCATCACGAGAATAACCGCGAGCAGCCCAATGTATCTGATATAGCGGTAAAGCATAGACACCTCTCCCTGGGGGTAAAAGCGTGAGACCTATAATCGTTTATTCATCCCATTGCAAGGGTAAAAGCTTGCCCGAAAGAATAACGCCTTGATCTTGACCTGTAAAATTGCTATATAGCTGCACAAATGGGGCGGTGTCACTGAATTTACCTTGGGGAGAATGGCCGGCGATGTTAAAGGGAAAGCATATCCTGCTGGGCGTCACAGGCGGCATTGCCGCCTACAAGTCTGCGGAACTCATCCGACTTTTTATCAAAACAGGGTGTTCGGTCAAGGTGATCATGACCAGGCATGCCACGGAATTCATCACGCCCCTGACGCTGCAGACCCTGTCCGGCAATCCCGTCTTCATGGATATGTTTTCGCTGATCAGGGATCACGATATCGCCCATATTGCCCTGGCGGAAGAGGCCGATGTCCTGGTCATCGCCCCGGCGACCGCCAATATCATCGGCAAAATGGCGGCCGGCCTGGCGGATGATCTTCTGACCACCGTTGCATTGGCTACGAAGGCGCCGGTTCTGATCTGTCCGGCCATGAACACGAACATGTATGAAAATGCCATTGTCCGGGAGAATATGCGGAAACTGGCGAGTCGGGGATGCCACATCATGGCTGCCGGAGAAGGCGAGCTGGCCTGCAAGACGGAGGGCTCGGGAAGGCTTCCGGATCTGCAGGATATTCTTGATGAAGTTCAATCACTATTGACCGAGAAGGATCTGGCCGGCAAGCGGATTCTCGTGACCGCCGGCCCCACGCGTGAACCCTTTGATCCTGTCCGGTTCATTACCAATTATTCCTCGGGAAAGATGGGCTATGCCCTGGCCATTGTGGCCAGAAGGCGGGGCGCCGCCGTCACGCTGATCAGCGGGCCAACCGTTCTGCCCGTGCCTTCAGGCGTTGATTTTATCCCCGTTTCCAGCGCCTTGGAAATGCGGGAGGCAGTCATGCAGCATTTAAAAACCGCCGACATGGTCATTAAATCCGCAGCCGTTGCGGATTTTCGGCCGTCAACACGGGCCGATGACAAAATCAAAAAGAAGAGCGGACCGCTGACGCTGACCCTTGAGAGGAATCCGGATATTCTTGCTGAAATCGGAAAAAAGAAAGAGGGACGCATCCTGATCGGTTTTGCCATGGAATCAGAAGATCTCGTGGAGAATGCCAAGGCCAAGCTGATGAAAAAAAATCTGGACCTGATCGTCGCCAATGACGTCAAGCAGTCGGGGGCTGGATTCCAGACCGACACCAATATTGTCAAGATTCTCGATCGGGCGGGCGGGATTGAAGAACTGCCGCTGATGGACAAGATGGAAGTGGCCGGCCGCATTCTCGACCGGGCGAAGCAACTGTTTAAATAGGACAGCATGGCCGATCATGCAAAAAGGCGAGATGAACGGGATGGAACGTGCTTTGATTCAGGCCGACACGCCACGCGAAGAACTGCGCCGGATGGTCGTTGCCTTAAGGTCGCGGTTGCAATTGGATGTGGCATTGAACAGGGCCATTCCCGCATCATATTTGAGAAAACAGGGCGCCGTAAAGAGGTTTTACGCACCGGCGCCCCAACGGATTCCGGTCGATGCGGCAGATCGACCGGAACAAACCCTTGCAGACGTCCGTGAGGAGCTTGGCGATTGCCGACGCTGCCCCCTGTGCAAAACAAGAAACAACCTTGTCTTTGGCGAGGGCAATCTACATGCCGGGCTTGTTTTTGTGGGCGAAGCGCCCGGGGCGGATGAAGACAGGCAGGGGCGGCCTTTTGTAGGGAAAGCGGGACAATTGCTGACGCGGATAATTGTCGCCATGGGATTGCAGCGTCAGGACGTGTATATCTGCAATATTCTGAAATGCCGCCCGCCCGATAACCGGAATCCCAGACCCGAAGAGATCGCCGCCTGCGAACCCTTCCTGATAAGGCAACTCCAGGCCATCCGGCCGAAAATAATCTGTGCCCTGGGAACCTTTTCCGCTCACACCCTGCTCAAAACGGACGTTCCGATCAGCCTGCTGCGGGGCAAGTTTCACCGTTATCAGGGAATCCCCCTGATGCCCACCTATCACCCGGCCTATCTCCTGAGAAACCCCGGGGCCAAGCGGCAGGTCTGGGAAGACGTTCAAAAGATCATGAAAGCGTTGTGAGTTCAATGATGCGAGAGAAAAAAATAAAAATATTTCTCATTGCGGGTCTGCTGATCCTGCTGGGCGCCTTTTGCGCGCTGTCCGCTGCCGCTGAAGAAAAGAAGCCGGTTTACGATGTCATCACCGTCAGCGCCGCCATCACGCCGCCCATCGCCGAATATATCCTGCAACGCATTGAAGAAGCGTCGAAAGCAGGGGCGGACGGCCTGATTATCCGTCTGGATACGCCGGGCGGTCTGGATCTTGCCATGCGTGATATCGCCAAAGGCATTCTCAATGCATCGCTGCCGGTGATCGTCTATGTTTCTCCCGCCGGCGCCCGGGCCGCTTCCGCGGGGGTGATCATTACCGTCGCCGCCCACATCGCCGCCATGGCGCCGGGGACGAATATAGGCGCCGCCCACCCGGTGGCGATCGGCATTGGCGGAGGCGGGATGGATAAAACCATGATGGCCAAGGTCGAAAACGACGCCGTGGCCTATGTCATCGGTATTGCCAAGAAACGGGGCCGGAACGAGGAATGGGTCGAAAAGGCCGTCCGCCAGAGTCTCTCCATCCCCGCCGAAGAGGCGCTGCGGTTCAAGGTCATCGACTTTGTGGCAGACGACCTGAGTCATCTCCTGAAGCAGGCCGACGGCAGAAAAATCGTTCTGCCGGCGGGTGAAAAGATATTAAAAACAAAAGGGGCTCTCCTGCATGAGAAAAAAATGGGAACCCGCCTGAACATTCTGGCCGCCTTGAGCGATCCCAACATCGCCTATATCCTCTTTTTGCTGGGGCTGGCCGGGCTCTATTTCGAGTTTGCCCATCCCGGCGCCATTCTGCCGGGCATTGTGGGCGGCATTTCCCTGATTCTGGCCTTTTTTGCCATGCAGACATTGCCTGTGAATTATGCCGGAGTTCTCTTGATCCTCTTTGCCGTTGCGCTTTTTATCGCCGAAATCAAAGTCGTCAGTCACGGCATCCTCACCATCGGCGGGATCGTGTCCCTGGTCATGGGGTCGCTGCTGCTGTTCGATTCGCCGGACCCGGCGTTGCGCGTGTCGCTGAAGGTCATGATTCCGGCGCTCATTGTGATCTCTCTTTTCTTTGCCGGCGTCATGAGCCTGGTCCTGAAAGCGCAGATGAGAAAACGCCGGTCGGGCAGGGAAGGGATGATCGGCGCTGAAGGCGAGGCCGTCACCGATGTTCATGAGATAGGGAAAGTTTTTGTACATGGTGAATACTGGAATGCCTGGAGCGACCGGGCGGTGGAGAAGGGAAAAAAGGTCCGGGTCGTCGAGGCGGCGGCGCTGAAGTTGAAAATTGAAGAATTCTGATCATAAAAAGGAGGAAATATTATGTATCCCATCATAGTAATTGTCGTTCTGGTTATCATGTTTCTGGCATCGGCGATTCGGATTTTAAATGAGTACGAGCGTGCGGTGATCTTCCGCCTGGGGCGCATGATTGATCAGAAGGGGCCCGGTCTGATCATCCTGATTCCGATCGTCGACAAGATGGTCAAGGTGGACATGCGGACCATCACCATGGACATCCCGCCGCAGGATGTCATCACCCGGGATAATGTTTCCATCAAGGTCAATGCGGTGGTTTATTTCCGGGTTATTGACGCCAATGCGGCGGTCACCGATGTGGAAAATTATCTCTACGCCACATCGCAGCTTGCCCAGACCACTCTCAGGAGTGTCTGCGGCCAGGTGGAGCTTGACGAAATTTTATCGCAAAGGGAAAAGATCAATATGCATCTGCAGGAAATCCTCGATCGCAGCACCGATTCCTGGGGCATCAAGGTATCGCTCGTGGAAGTCAAGCAAATCGACCTGCCCGAAGAGATGAAACGGGCCATCGCCAAACAGGCCGAGGCGGAGCGAGAACGGCGCGCCAAGGTCATTAATGCAGAAGGTGAATTCCAGGCGGCTGAAAAACTCGTTGAAGCGGCTGCGTTAATGGAGAAACAGCCCATGTCCCTGCAGCTCCGGTATCTGCAGACGCTGAACCAGATCGCGGCGGAAAACAATTCCACGACGCTTTTCCCCATTCCGATCGATCTGTTCAAACCGTTTCTGAAGCTGGCGGAAAAGTTAGATACTCGATAAAGGAGAAGGCAAGACTTGGAGAAGCGGGAGAAAAGGCATATTCTGACCGGCGGCTTGATTCTGATCACCCTTGGCGTCCTGATCATTCTGCACAAAACCGCCGTTTTCGGATTCGATAAAAGTTGGCCCATCCTGCTGATTGTCATCGGCATCGGCGCAATTGCCCAGCGCGGCAAGGACATCGGTGGCTGGTTCATCGCGGCGTCCGGCGTCATTTTGCTGCTGATGCAAAACCGGCAACTGGATATTCAGTTGGTCTCCACCTATGTTCTGCCGCTGCTGCTGATCGGGGTCGGTGCCAATATCGTCCGGAAGCATTTCAGGAAAAAAGAATGATGCCGGTTGAAAAAACCCTGATTCTCTGCGATTTTGACGGGACGGCCAGCCCGGTGGATGTGGGGAACCTGCTCCTGGACCGGTTCACCGGCGACGGGTGGGAGGAGATCGATCGCGACTACTGCGCCGGCAGGATCGGTTCCCGGGAGGCCTACAAGAAAATCGCCCCGTTGTTCAGAGGGACCAGGACAAACATGCTGGAATATGTCCTGACCGTGGCGACGCTGGACAGTGATTTTGCGGTTTTTTACCGACTTTGCAGGCAAAACGGGATCGATGTAAAAATCGTCTCCGACGGGCTGGACTTCTATATTGAAGCGCTCCTGCTCAAACATTGCCTGACGCAGGTGGAATACCATGCCAATTGCGCCGTCTTTGAGGAGGATAACAGGGTGTCCTTTGAATTTCCCGGCGCCAGCGAGGATTGCGGCAGGTGCGGCAACTGCAAGCGGGCCATCCTGGAACGATGCCGGCCTGCCTATAACCGCATCATCTACATCGGCGACAGCTATTCCGACATTTGTCCGGCAAAGAACGCAGATCTCGTTTTTGCCAAGACCCTCCTGTATGCAAAGCATTCAAGTAACGGAAATCATTGTATCTATTTTGAAAACTTCCCTGACATCATAAAATCCCTGCACGACCGGGGCGTCTTGACATGAAACTGCATCTGCCGGGCGCCTCACGTTCTGACGCCGATGCATCCTTAAGCATTTCATCATAATACGCGTCAAAGCATGAGCGCCAGGCGGTCGGCCACAGCGAGGCCCCTGCGGGTCGGTTTCAAAAAACCATCCTGAATGACAATGAATCCCTGCCGGACCAGTTCATCAAGATTTTTCCTTTTTTCCGGGTGGGGCGTATTATGTTGTTCCGAAAAATGCTGCATGGGGATGCCTTCTCCTGTCCGTAAACCCAGGAAGCAGTTTTCCAGTCTTTTCTGCGACGGGGTTAACTGCTCCGAGCCTTCAACCGGTCGCCTGACTTCCCGAAGGTCAATGAGGTATTGTTTGAGCGACCGGTGGTTCCACCAGCGCCTTTGACCGGAAAAGGAATGGGCGGCGGGGCCGAGACCCAGATAGGGGATATGGCGCCAGTATTTTTGATTATGCCGGGACTTGCAGCTTTCGTCCCGGGCAAAGCTGGATACTTCGTAATGGAGATACCCGGCGTCTTCGAGGATATCCGCAGTTGTCATAAAAAAATCAATCTGCCTATCCTCATCGGGAAGCGCAAATTCACCCTTCTGATGTCTGCGCCCCAGCGGCGTGTCGTCTTCCAGGCTCAACTGATAGCAGGATAGATGTTCCGGCTCAAAGGAAAGCGCCCGGGAGAGGGTGTCCTTCCAGGATAAAAGGGACTGATCCGGAATCCCGTAGATCAGATCGAGGCCGATATTATCGAAACCGGCGGCCCGGGCCTGCTCGATGCTCTCAAGAGCCTGCTTGCATGTATGACGTCGGTCCAGGAAGCGCAGGATATTTTCGTCAAATGACTGGATACCGAGATTGAGGCGGTTAACGCCTGTTCGCCGCAGGGATGTCAGGAAATGCGGATGTGCATCGGCAGGGTTCACCTCCACCGTTATTTCGGCGTCAGCAGCAACGGTGAAGGTGTTGCGGGCATGTATCAGAATTTCCCATAAATCGGCGCAGGAGAGCAGGGAAGGGGTGCCGCCGCCGATATAAATCGTGTCGAAACATTTGAAATCATATCTATATAAAGATATTTCTTCAAGTATAGCTTTAATATATTCCGGGATGCTGGACAGGGATGTGACTGAATAAAAATCACAATAACCGCACTTGGTTTTACAGAAAGGGATATGGATATACAGGCCGGGCTGTGCCATTTGCATCAATCCGTATCGGATCTCAAAACAGACAGGAAGGCGCTCTGCGGAATGCTCACCGAGCCGATCATTTTCATGCGTTTTTTGCCTTTTTTCTGTTTTTCCAGGAGTTTTCGCTTCCGCGTGATATCACCGCCGTAACATTTTGCCGTCACATCCTTCCGGAAGGCGGAAATGGTTGTCCGTGAGACGATTTCTCCGCCGATTACGCCCTGGATGGCAATCTTGAACATCTGTTTCGGGATCTCCTCCTTCAGGCGTTCGCAAGCCTGAAGGCCTCTGGCGCGGGCCCGCTCGCGGTGCACGATCTGCGAGAGGGCGTCGACCTTTTCACCGTTTACGAGAATATCCAGTAAAGCCAAAGTGCTTTCCCGGTAATCGATGATGTCGTAATCGAAGGAGCCGTAACCCTGCGTGAGGGATTTGAACCGGTCATAAAAATCGTAGATCACCTCGGCCAGCGGCATCTCATAGATAAGCTCCACGCGGCCCGGTCCCGTGTAACTGAGCGTGGAGTTGGCGCCCCGCTTGTCCATGCAGAGCTTCATGACGGAACCGAGGTAGCGTTCCGGCATCATCATCGTGGCCCGGATATAGGGTTCCTCGGATTTTGCAATGGATGCCGGGTCCGGATGATGGGAGGGATTGTCCACATCGAGCACCGCGCCGTTTTTCAGCGTAAAGCGGTAGCGGACGCTGGGTACGGACAGGATGATGGACAGATCGTATTCCCGCTCAAGCCTTTCCTGAACGATATCCAGATGTAGCAGCCCGAGGAATCCGCAGCGGAAACCCTGCCCCAGGGCGACGGAGGAGTCTTTCTGATAGATGAAGGAGGCGTCGTTGAGCTTGAATTTCTCCAGCGAGTCCGCCAGGTTTTCATAATCATCGGAGGCAATGGGATAAATGGAGGCAAAGACGACGGGTTTCACTTCCTTGAAGCCGGGCAGAGGCTTTTCACAGGGCCGGTTGTCGAGTGTGATTGTATCCCCCGTATGGACATCGGAAACCGTCTTCACGCCGGCGATGATATAACCCACTTCGCCCGCCGCAATGCGATTGCGCTTTTCCCGTGTCAGGAGGAAATGACCGACTTCTTCGACTCTGTAAGAGGCATGGGTGAACATTAAACGAATGACATCCCCTGGTTTGACCTGCCCCGCGAATATCCTGCAATGGATCACGGTGCCCCGGAAGGGATCATAATTGGCGTCGAAAATCAGCGCCGCCAGCGGCGCCTCAAAGTCGCCTGCCGGCGGTGGAATCCGTTCTACAATGGCTTCCAGAATTTCCTCAATGCCGATTCCTTCCTTGGCGGAGCATTGCAGGTGGCTATCCGCGTCCAGCCCCAGTTCCGTATCGATCTGTCCGATCACGCGCTCCACGTCCGCAGAGGGCAGATCGATCTTGTTGATGACCGGAATGATTTCGAGGTCGTGCTCCATCGCCAGGTAAAGATTGGCCAGTGTCTGGGCCTGGACCCCCTGGGCGGCGTCGATCAGAAGCAGAACCCCTTCGCAGGAGGCGAGCGACCGGGAAACCTCATAGGAAAAATCCACGTGACCCGGGGTGTCGATGAGGTTGAGCGTATAGGTTATTCCATCGCGGGCCTTGTAGGGAAGACAGATCGCCTGGCTTTTGATGGTAATCCCGCGTTCCCGTTCGATATCCATATTGTCGAGGATTTGATCCTTGAAGTTCCGCTCGCTGACCACGCCGGTATGCTGGATCAGGCGGTCCGCCAGCGTGGACTTGCCGTGATCGATATGGGCGATAATGCTGAAATTGCGAATATTTTCCATAAATTAACTTGAAAAGCCCTCCCATATTCCGGAGGGCTTTTTGGATTCCTTCTGATATCTTTAAGTTATTACACCAGCTTTTTCTGAAGATCCTCAGCCACTTCCCTGACGCCGGGCAGGCCGTCCACGCCGATGACCTTGACCCTTTCCTTGAAGTAGTTGACGCCTGCCAGCGTGCCTGTTTTGGCGTCGTAATAAATGTTGTGACGCTTGTCAATGGCGCCTTCGTCCTGATCGTCGGCGCGGGCCGTCAGTGTTTCGCAGCCGCAGACCCGGCAGACCATCTTGCCGTCTTTTTCGGCCGGTTTGATGGCGTCGATGAAAATATTGTTCGGGTGGTTGTTGTCCACGGCGCAGAGACGCCGGCCCATAATGCGGTTCTTAGAAGTTTGACGATCGAGAATGATTTCAATCACGTAGTCCAGTTTGATATTTTCCTTCACGAGGGCGTCCCAGAGGGCTTCGCCCTGGGCCAGATTGCGCGGAAAACCGTCCAGCAGCCAGCCGTTCTTGCAGTCGTCTTCCTTCAGGCGGTTCAGGATCATCGGGATCGTGATTGCGTCGGGAACCAGTTCTCCCCGATCGATATAGCCTTTTGCCTGCTTTCCGAGGTCCGTCCCTTTCTTGATGTTTTCCCTGAAGATCACGCCGGTTTCAATGTGGGGCATGCCGAATTTCTTCTGCACAACGGCGCCCTGGGTGCCTTTGCCGCTGCCGTTAGGTCCAAAAATCAGAATGTTCATGTGTTGCTCCTTTCAAAATATCCTTAATAAAGCCGGCAGGACTGCCGCCTTGCGTCATGGGGGTCGACTGTGATCAGCGGCCTCCGTTGAGCTTGCCCCTTATAATGGATTGTCTTGTTTTTCGCAATGAAAAATGTCGCAAGAAAACATGCGAACCGGTATTGGGGAAAAGGCAAATGGTTTGATTGCGGCGACCTGCCGCAGTGATCAGTGTCCTCAGCCTGTACTGCAGCTGGTGGCCGCACAGGAATTGCATCCTGACTTCCCGCCGGCAAAGGCGGACATCATCTTCCGGGTCTTTCCGGATTTACAGGCGGGACAGACGACCTGTAATTTTTCGTCGCTTGACCGGAACAGCACTTCAAATTCATTTTTGCATTTTTGACATTGGAATTCATAAATAGGCATGGGATATATCTCCATCATCATCTTTTCATCAGTTTAGGGGATGATGCTGCAAATGTCAAGCATTCCGGATTGACCGCCGGCGAGGGGTGTGTTAGAAAAGACCAATTATTACTCCGGCAACCATAAATGCCAAAACGGTCATTCCCGCGAAAGCGGGAATCTACCAACAGGCCTGGATGCCGGATCAAGTCCGGCATGACAACCTTTGACATGTTTACTTGCCGGAGTAATAAGAACCAGGCGTCATCAAGAAGGAGTATGTCATGGCCATTTCAACGAAAATAAAGGGATTTATCAGTCAGTCTTCCTGGATCAGAAAGATGTTTGAGGAGGGCGTCAACCTAAAGAAACAGTATGGGGCGGATCAGGTCTTCGATTTCAGTCTGGGCAACCCCAATATTGATCCGCCCGCGTCCTTCAAGGAACATCTGAGCCGAATCGTCGGGATCGACACTCCCGGTCGGCATGCCTACATGCCCAATGCCGGCTATCCGGAGACCCGCGCGGCGGTCGCTGCTTACCTCGGCCGCGGACATGACATCACCCTGTCTGCCGATCATATCATGATGACCTGCGGCGCCGGGGGGGCGTTGAATGTCATTCTGAAAACACTATTAGACGCCGGAGACGAGGTCCTGACGCCGGCGCCCTTTTTTGTGGAATATCGCTTTTATGTCGATAATGCCGGCGGCGTCCTGAAAACGGTTAAGACGAAAGAGGATTTTTCTCTCGATCTGGAGGCCATGTCAGACGCCGTCGACGAAAGGACCAAGGTTGTCCTGATCAATTCGCCCAACAATCCCACCGGGAAGGTTTATGACGAGGCATCTATCCGAAAACTGGCAGATTTGCTTAGGGATAAAGGCAAGGCACAGGGAAAGACCCTCTATCTCGTTTCCGACGAGCCCTACAGCGAGATCGTCTATGACGGCGTCCAGGTCCCCAGCATTCTGAAAGCATATCCCAACAGCATAATCGCCACGTCCTATTCCAAGAGCCTTTCCCTGCCGGGCGAACGGATCGGATTCATTGCCGTCAATCCGGAGATCTTTGAAATCGACGAGGTCGTCAGCGGCATGGTCCTGTGCAACCGGATTCTGGGTTTCGTCAATGCGCCCGCCCTGATGCAGCGCGTGATTGCAGATATCCAGGGCATGCGTGTGGACGTCGGCGAATACAAAAGAAAGCGGGATCTGCTCTGCGACGGCCTGGCCGCCTGCGGCTATGAATTCCAGAAACCGCAAGGGGCTTTTTATCTGTTTCCGAAATCACCGATCGCGGACGATGTGGAGTTTGTCCGGGCCTTGCAGAAAAGAAGAATCCTGACCGTTCCCGGAAGCGGTTTCGGCGGGCCGGGGCATTTCCGCATCGCCTACTGCGTGGATGATAAAACCATTGTCAATGCTATGGCGGGATTCGCCGAAACCATGAAAGAATTCAGTACCTGATTCTGAAGTCATTGTGTTGACTGGAAGATGGCTCTTCATTGGCGTCCACCAGGGTCACACGGGCAGATGAAGGGCCTTTCCTGCACCAGGCCAGCATGGCGTCCACCGCAGCGTCGTCCCCATCGAAGACCGCTTCGACGCGGCCGTCGTCCAGATTCCTGACCCAGCCTCTCAGATTCAGGGACAGGGCCGTTTTCACGGTGTAATGCCGGAAGGCCACGCCCTGAACCCTGCCGGATATAAACACATGTATGCTTTTCATTTTAACTTTCCCCGATCAGTTTCAGAAAATCCTGTTCATCGAGGATCGTGATTCCGGTTGCTTGGGCTTTCGGGAGCTTTGATCCGGCCGCCTCGCCGGCGACCACATAATCGGTTTTTTTCGTGACCGATTCCGACCAGACGCCGCCGAGGGACTCTACCCGTTCCCGGGCCTGATTCCGTGTCATTTGCAGCAATGTTCCGGTGAATACAAATGATTTTCCCGAGATTGCGGACTCCGACAGGGGAGCGTCCTCCGTTTCGGGCGGTTTGACTCCGGCAAGCTGTAATTTTTTTATGACGTTTAGATTTGCCGGTTCACGGAAAAATGTGGTGATACTCGCAGCAACTTCCGGGCCTATATCACGAATGTTTAAGAGATCATCCATAGCGGCTGTCTCCAGCTTTTCCAATGATTTAAATTCTTTGGCCAGGATGCGGGCCATGCGTTCGCCCACATGACGGATTCCGAGGGCAAAAATCAGTTTTTCCACGGCCGGCCTCTTCGATCGTTCAATAGCCGCCATCAGATTGGCCGCCGATTTTTCCGCCATGCGCTCCAGGCCGGCTAAACGATCAGCGGTCAAATCGTAAATGTCGGCAGGGTCTTGAATGAGCGCCGTTTCAACGAGCTGCGCCACGAGTTTTTCGCCCAGCCCTTCAATATCCATGGCGCCACGTGATGCAAAATGCCGGATGCGTTCCCGGATCTGGGCAGGGCAGGCCAGGCCGATGCACCGATGCGCCGCTTCACCGTCCAACCGCACCACCTCTGAGCCGCATTCTCGGCAGTGAGAAGGCATAACGAATTTTATTTCCGTGCCATCCCTCTTTGATTCAATGACCTTGACAACTTCTGGTATGACATCTCCCGCCCTTTGAATAATGACCGTATCTCTTTCACGGATGTCCTTGTTATCAATTTCACCTTGACTATGTAGAGTCGCCCGACTGACAATGACACCACCAACTCTTACGGGTTTTAAAATGGCCACAGGTGTCAAGACACCGGTTCGTCCGACTTGGACTTCAATTTTTTCAATTGTCGTGGTTTCTTGCGTTGCGGCGAATTTACAGGCAATCGCCCAGCGGGGGCTCCGGGAGACCGCGCCGAGTTCTTCCTGCAGGGCCATGTCATCGACCTTGATGACGATGCCGTCGATCTCATAGGGGAGGGTGGCGCGAAGCGCATCCATCTGGTGATGATAGGCGATGCAGTCGTCAATATTCAAGGCCGCGCGGACATGTGAATTCACCGGGAAACCCCAGTGTTTCAGTGTATCCAGAACTTCCAACTGGCTCTGGAAGCTGCGCCCCCGGATCTGACCGACGGCGTAGCAGAAGATGTTGAGGGGTCTCTTGGCTGTGATCCGGGAATCGAGCTGACGCAACGAACCGGCGGCGGCATTCCGGGGATTGGCAAAGGGCGGTTCGCCGTTCTCAAGCCGGCGGCGGTTGAGCCCTTTGAACGCCTCCCGTTCAATATAGACTTCCCCGCGAATTTCCATGCGTTCGGGAATAACTGTGGGGATACCTTCTCCGGAGACGACCATCAGGGGAAGTGTCTGAATGGTTCTCAGATTCTGCGTGACGTCCTCCCCGACAGCCCCATCCCCACGGGTGGATCCGGCAGTGAAGACGCCCCGCCCGTAGACCAGATTCACCGCCACGCCGTCCAGTTTTGGTTCCACAACAAATCGGATCGACTCCGTCCGTCCAAGCAGGCGCTTGATCCGACCGTCAAAATCACGGATATCCGCCTCGGAAAAAGCATTGGCCAGACTCAGCATGGGTGTATCATGCCGGAATTGCTCGAATTTTTCCAGAGGGGCCGCGCCGACGCGCCGGGTTGGAGAATCCGGGGTGACGAGATCGGGATAGGCCTGCTCCAGCTCAGTCAGCTCCTGCATCAGTTGATCGTACTGAATATCTGAAATCTCCGGATCGTCCAGCTGGTAATAGCGCCGGTTATGATAGTTGATGAGGGATCTCAGTTCTTCGATTCTCTTTATGGCGGCTTCGTTGTCCATATTGTGAAACCTGAAGTCCCCTTTATTTAACCCGCCTCAGGTCCGGTTTCCCGCGCGGACGTCCTGCCGCCTGCTCCGGTTCGGCTTGCGGCTGCTGTCGCTTCAGGATTTCTTCGTTGAACATCTGGTTCTTGGCCCGTACGGCATTGATGATAAAGAAGATGATAACGGCCTTTTCCCATTCCTGTGAAATTTCAAAATTTTCTGTCCGTGCCTTGTATTTTTGCCAGAGCGAGGCAAGAGACGCCTCATCGAGTCCAAGAATGTGTTCGGCCAGCTTGTTCAGGGTTGCTTCGATCATGGTAGAAATACCTCTATATTATCAGGATTCGGCTCCCAGTCTTCCCGGAGCGCCTTTCTATGTTCGCCCGCGATAAACCACCGCTTCAGCCCAATCCCGGCTCAGGACTTCCGCCTGTTCCAGAACCAGCTCCGTCGCCCGCGCCTGCTTGTCCGGCGGGTAGCCGTAACGCCGGAGAATCCGCTTGATCATCACCCGCATCTGCGCCCGGACGTTTTCGCGCACGGTCCAGTCAATCGTGACATTATTCCGCACGGTCTTCAGGAGTTCCTGGGCGATGATGCGCAGCGTCTCGTTGCCGAGAACCTTCACGGCGCTGTCGTTTGTTTCGAGGGCGTCATAGAAGGCGACTTCATCTTCCGTAAGCCCGAGTGCTTCGCCCCGCCGATCGGCCTCCCGCATGTCTTTGGCCAAGGCAATAAGCTCTTCGATAACCTGCGCTGCTTCAATCGCGCGGGACTGGTAGCGCTTGATCGCATTTTCCAGCATTTCGGCAAAGGACCGGCCTTGAACGATATTCTTCCGGCTTCGCTTCTTGACCTCTCCATCCAGTAGTTTACGGAGCATCTCGACAGCCAGGTTCCGCTGGGGCATTCCCCGGACTTCCGCCAAGAACTCATCCGAAAGGATGGAGATGTCGGGCTTTTTGAGTCCGGCAGCAGCGAAGATGTCGATCACTTCGTCGGATGACACGGCCTTCGAGACGATTTGCCGGATGGCGTGATCGATTTCATCAGGGCTGCGTCGCTCTCCCGAAATGCTTTTGCTCATGACCGCCTTCATGGCCTGGAAGAACGCCACATCATCTCGGATATGGAGCGCCTTTTCGTGTGGCACGGCCAAGGCAAACGCATTTGAAAGGTCAACGACTGCATCCGATAATCGGCTCTTGCCGTCCTTCTTCGACAGGACATGCTCTTGGGCTGCAGGCAGGATAGACAGACGCTCCTGCGGGTCCCTGGAATTCCACTTGGTCCAATCGAATCCGTGGAAGATGCCGCAGCAGACCTCGAATTTCTCCAGCATCAACATCACAGCCTCGTCCTGATCGATCGCCGCCCGGCCTTGGCCGCCGCTCTCCGTATAGTTTGCCAGGGCGGACTTTAACTCATGGGCCAGCCCCAGGTAGTCCACGACCAGACCGCCCGGCTTGTCCTTGAAAACCCGGTTCACCCGCGCGATGGCCTGCATGAGGCCGTGGCTGCGCATGGGCTTGTCCATATACATCGTATGCAGGCAGGGAGCGTCGAATCCGGTCAACCACATATCACGGACGATGACGATCTTGAATGGGTCATCGGGGTACTTGAACCGTTTCGCTAAGGTTTCCCGGCGTGCCTTGGTGCGGATATGCTCTTGCCATTCCACCGGATCGGATGCGGAACCCGTCATGACGATCTTGATGGATATTGAATTATTATTGTGTTTGTCGTTCGCGTCGTCATCATCGTGATGATCCTGATCGTTTTGATTGTCATGCTTCCAGTCGGGACGGATCGCGGTGATGGCGTTGTAGAGTTCCACGCAGATGCGGCGGCTCATGCCGACGATCATCGCCTTACCGTCCATCGCCTCCAGGCGGCCCTCGAAATGTTTAACCAGGTCTTCCGCGATCAGCCGGACGCGCTTTTCCGCGCCGACAAGGGCCTCCAGTTGTGCCCATTTCGTCTTGAGCTTTTCCTTGCTCTCGACCTCCTCACCTTCGGTCACCTCCTCGAATTCCGGATCGATGCGTGGGCGTTCGGACTCCTTCAGTTCCAGCCTTGCCAGACGGCTCTCGTAGTAGATCGGAACTGTCGCCCCGTCCTTGACGGCTCGTTCGATGTCATAGATGCTGACGTAATCGCCGAAGACCGCGCGGGTGTTCTTGTCGGAAAGTTCGATGGGCGTGCCCGTAAAACCGATGAAAGACGCCTTCGGCAGGGCCTCACGCATGTGCCGAGCGAATCCGTCGATGAAGTCGTACTGGCTGCGGTGGGCCTCATCGGCGATCACCACGATGTTCCGCCGGTCCGAGAGTAGTGGGTGCTGGTCCTCGGCCTCGGCGGGAAAGAACTTTTGCACCGTCGTGAAAACAACGCCACCGGAAGAGGTCTGGAGAAGGTCCCGCAGGTGTTCCCGGTTCCGGGCTTGCACGGGCTCCTGCCGCAAAAGTTCATGACAACGGGCGAAGGTCCCGTAAAGCTGGTCGTCAAGGTCGTTTCGATCAGTGATGACAACGATCGTCGGATTTTCCATGGCCGGATGGAGCACGACCCGCCCGGCATAGAAGGCCATGGTCAGGCTCTTGCCGGATCCCTGGGTATGCCAGATCACGCCGACGCGCCGATCGCCCGGTTTGGCGTCCTTCTGTCGCCTGGCAAAATAGGTTCCTTCGTCCCGGATGCCGGGCAAATCGTACACGGTCATGCAGGCGCGAAGGGTTTCAGCAAGGGCCACGTTCACTGCGTGGTACTGGTGATAACCGGCCATTTTCTTGATGAGGACCCCGCCACCGCTGTCCTCGAAGACGATGAAATGCCGGATCATGTTCAGGAACCGCAGCTTGTCGAAAACGCCCTCCAGGACGACCTGCAACTGTGGCAGGGAGGTATCGGCTAATGCCTCGCCTTCGATGGTTCGCCACGGCATGAACCACTCCTTGTCGCCCGTCAGTGTCCCGATCCGGGCCTGGACGCCGTCGGAAATGACCAAGGCTTCATTGAACACGAAAAGCGAAGGGAGCTGCTGTTTGTAGGTCTGAAGCTGGTTGAAGGCGGACCAGATCGTGGCGCTTTCGGTGGCGGCATTCTTCAGCTCGATCACTGCGAGCGGTAGCCCGTTTACGAAGAGAACGATGTCGGGCCGTCGCTCGTGCCGGTCCTCCACAACCGTGAACTGGTTGACGGCTACAAACTC
This sequence comes from Syntrophales bacterium, assembly GCA_030656035.1. GTDB lineage: Bacteria > Desulfobacterota > Syntrophia > Syntrophales > Fen-1087 > JAPLJM01. The sequence goes on along the minus strand of JAUSOK010000130.1, from coordinate 17,355 downwards.
GTTGGTATCCGGAGCGTCATAATCCAGGACGCGAACGAGATCGCCGCCGATGGAGCCGTCGGGGCGTTGATATTCCACCGGCACGCCCTCGACGAGATACTTGTGGAGGGCATGGTTGTTGGAAACGAGGGATGGCGAATCCGGCCGGGTCAACTTGCGGAACGCCTCTTCCAGGGCATCAGCAGGCGCCTGCGGATTCAACTGCTGGAGGGCCTGCTTTAGACGGCGTTCCAAAATTACTTGTCCGTAATTATCCCGCTCAGCCTGTAACTCGCCGGGGGCGATCTCCAGCCCAGACAGGACTGTGTACCCCATGCTCTCCAGCCAGGCCAGGGCGGCCTGCTCGACGATGGACTCGGTAAAGTTGTTTGCACTCATTAGGCGACCTCTCCTACCTGCTCGGCTTGCACGTCGGTTTCATCCTCGGTCTTGTATTGTGACAATAGATCGCGGTAGGCTTCTTGATCCACATTGAAAAGGACCTCGCTTGCTCGGTACGGCGGGAGAGTGAGGATTTGTACGGGTTCTGTCTGGTCATCAATCCAATCATTGAAGTCCGAACGGTCGGCGTAATTAAGTGCCACAGTGCGAGGTCTTGCAAGGTCTTGGCTGTGGACTCGATACAGGAAACCGATAATTGCATCGGCGGCCTGAGCAACCAATAGTGCTTGAACGCCTTCCATTGGGGGGCGTGGCTCCGCGCTGCCATGGGAAGCAAAGCCAAAGGCATTTCGGAGTTCGCAGACACCCTGCACGGCAGTGTTTAACCCGCTAAGTGTCTGCTGCAAGCTCTTCCTTGCAGCGGCATCAGACGCCAAAGATACAGGAAGAAACGGGACTATGAATGATGCTGTCTTGAAGAGCTTCGGGAGATCATCGTCCTTATCTAATATGTTTCCCCGCTCTTTTATGATGGTTCTGCAAACACTTTCAATCAGAGTCTTTGCGAGGTCGAAGGCCAAGCCAGTATTCTCGACCACCGCCAACTCCAAAGCCTTCACCTGCTCCTCGATGTGCAGCAATCCTCCAGCAACGGCGACACGGGCTCCGTGCATCACAAAGACAGATTCTTGGGGTAAAAGTGCCATCACACAACCCTCTCGATAATCCGCGCAGCATCCGGGATAGAAAATTCGCCGGAGATCATTTTGGGCAGCAATGTGTCTCGAAGGTTTGTAAATTGGATCGATATTGAGAAGTTACGCTCCATCTTTAAACGTAATGGACGGCATGTAAATTCAAATTGAGACGCAATATTGTTGCTTGGTTTTATGATACGTAATTTGGGAATATTGCGGACGTTTAGTGCATCCAGAATTGTTCCAGTATCGGTTTTTTGTGCAATTTCTTCCTTCATCGCAGAAGAATGCAAACACTCGATTAAGAATGTTGGAAATAAAAACGATACACGGCAACGTATCCCCGTCATATTCCTACCAAGTGCAGCGTTCAAGCCGATGGGAATCTGTGCCGTGGCTGCTACTCGCCCGACATTTGTAATGACACAATCGCCAGGAATAGCCTCCATCCTCGAAATCCACTGACTGTAATCATCCTCGGTAATAAAATATGTATCCGTCATATCTATGAGGCTGTCATCCCGAATATTCCAAAGCTGTAACAATGGTTTTCCGCTTGCTTGACGTTCTGGTTTTTTTGAGTGAAGACAGTCTATAACTTCCGCAATGTCTCCAAGATTAGACACATTCCACCCTTTGGGAATCTCGCCGAGTTCCGAATCCTGGAAAAAGTTCGGAAAAATATCGGTAATATTCTTTGGCAGGCCGGGGTTGCGGCCTTCGACCTTGGCGCGGACGGGATCAAAGTCCACAAACCAGCTCTTGAAAATCGCCTTCGCTATCGCCTCCAGCGTCCGGTTCATCTTTCGGTTCATTTCGATCTTATCATCCAGCGACCCCAATATATTGGCGATGGCTTGCTGTTCCTTGAGAGGCGGAAGTGCGACTTCAATCGCTGAAAAACGGGATTTTGAAACATTCGTGTAAACGGAGCCTCCGCCGCCTGCAGCGTCTAGCGCTGGACCAAGTTGTGTGAAACAATAGTATAGGAACTTTGGGTCAACATCGTCTCCACAAATCACGCTGTTGATTTGTTGATTAGTGAAGCTCGGACGGGTGGTGATACCACATTTCCCAATCGTCGCAATGCAAGACATCATCACTGCGCCTGCAGGGAGGCGGCAGCTACGCATCGTTTCCGCGCCAAGCTCCGAAAGCGTTCGAGCACTCATTGGAATGTCTCGGCGTCCGTCAAGGTCTGGAATGGTGATGAACGGATAATCGCCGTCGAAATTTTCCGGTCTTGTAGTGGATGGCGTCTTTCCTGTGACTACCTTCCCGATGTCACCGATTTTTCGGGTTTGCCACTCACCCGCCATAGGCGATATCCTCCAAACTGGTCTGGCCGAGCCTCTCGGTGGTTAGTGTCTGTTCCTTCGTGTCCACGGCATGAACATGTTCGGAATACGTGTCCATGAAATTGATTATATTGGACACATAATAAGAACGTGTCCGCGGCATGGACATGTTAATGTGAAAGCAGATCATAAAGCCCCACATTCAGGTAAAGCGTTTCCTTGCCGATCTTCATGGCCTTCAAGATGCCGATCTTTTCCAATTCTTTGAGGTATTCTGCGGCGGTTTTTCTCTGAACGATTCCTGCATCAACGAGAAATTGGCCCTTGGTATAGGGCTGGCGGAAGATCGTTTCGATCAGTTCCTTGGAGTAAACACGGGTGGGCAGTTTTTCCTTGGCCTTTTCCATTGTTTCGGTCATCAGCCCCCGAATCGCCAGTGTGCGTTCACGAGTAAATACGGCGGTTTCTTTGACGGCCTTCAGCATGAAGAGAATCCACGGTTCCCACAAGCCCTTCTCGGTTACCTGACGCAGGAGGCGATAGTAGTCATTCTTATTTTCGATGATGGACTTGCTGAGATAGAGTACCGGCAGATCCAGCAAACCGTTCAGAACGAGGAAGAGAATGTTAATGATTCTCCCTGTTCGTCCATTGCCGTCGGCGAAGGGGTGAATAGCCTCAAATTGATAATGGATCAGGGCCAGCTTGATCAACGGGTCCAGGTCGTCCTCGGCATGGATGAAATTCTCAAGGTTCTTCAACTTATCCCGGATAACGGTTTCACCTTCCGGAGGTGTATAGATGACGGCTCCTGTTGCGGCGTTGGCGACGGCTGTTCCCGGCATCCTGCGGATGCCGCCCGAATGCTCTTTGATGGTCTGGACGAGTTCTATGAACAGGTTGGTGGCAAGTACCGGCCGACTCTTCAGGGTGTTGTATCCCTTCCACAGAGCCTCCCGATAACGGAGCACTTCTTTTGTCGCCGGATCGGTTTGTCTTGTCTTCGCTGTAAAGGCGCGGAAGAGCGCGTCACTGGTGGTGATGATATTCTCGATTTCAGAACTGGCCTTCGCTTCCTGTAAGATCAGGGAGTCCACCAGCAGGGCCTGATTGGGAATCGTCTCGCCAAGACCTTTCAGTTCGGCCAACGCGCTTCTGGCAGCGATGGTCTCCTTGAGGATCGTCTTGGTTTCAACATCGACCTTGGGCGGGAGAGGCGGAAGATCGTTATAGGGAACCTTTGCATTAAAAGACATAACCGATATCCTCCAGATTGGCCCAGATGAGCTTGTCCAGCTTGGCGGACTCCTCCATCTGCCCGCGCAGGTCAGCGGTCAGGCGGGCCATCTTCTCCTCGAACGGCTCACCGTCATTCTCGACGGCAGCCGCGCCAACGTATCGGCCGGGGGTAAGGATGTGACCGTGATGGCGGATCCCGTCCAGGGTGGCGGATTTGCAGAAGCCGGGGATGTCTTGGTATTCGGCCTGTCCCTCTCCCGCCAAGGGTGAGGACTTGCCCCGCCATGCGTGGTAGGTGTCGGCGATCTTGCCGATATCCTCGTCGGTCAGATCGCGATGGACGCGGTCGATCAGCGTGCCGAGCTTGCGGGCGTCGATGAAAAGGGTTTGGCCGCGACGATCCCTGAAACGGCCGTTCTTCTTGTCACGAGCAATGAACCAGAGACATACGGGAATCTGCGTCGAGTAGAAAAGTTGACCAGGCATGGCGACCATGCAGTCCACGATATCGGCCTCGATGATGTTCTTGCGGATTTCCCCTTCGCCAGACTGGTTGGAGGACATGGACCCGTTCGCCAGGACGAAACCCGCCATGCCGGTGGGGGCGAGATGGTGAATAAAGTGCTGGACCCAGGCGTAGTTGGCATTCCCGACCGGCGGGATGCCGTACTTCCAGCGTTTATCCTCTTTGAGCATCTCGCCGCGCCAGTCGCTGTCGTTAAACGGCGGATTGGCCAGGACATAATCGGCCTTGAGATCCGGGTGCAGGTCCTGGTGAAAACTGTCGGCATGTTCCTTCCCGATGTTGTTCTCGATCTGCCGGATGGCGAGGTTCATCTTGGCCAGACGCCAAGTGGTGTGGTTGGATTCCTGACCGAAGACGCTGACATCGGCCTTGGCCTTACCGCCGTTGCCGTTGCCCGATGTATGGGCTTTGACGAACTCGACCGACTGGACAAACATGCCGCCCGAGCCGCAGCAGGGATCGTAAACCCGGCCTTTGTATGGGGAAAGCATCTCCACGAGGACACGAACGATACACCGGGGCGTATAGAACTGGCCGCCCTTCTTGCCTTCGGCGCTGGCGAACTGGGAAAGGAAATATTCGAACGCGCGCCCCAGGATGTCCCTGGAGCGATTTTCCTTACTCCCCAGCATCAGGTTCCCGATCAGGTCGATGAGCTGGCCGAGGCGCTGCTTGTCGAGGCGTGGATGGGCGTAATCCTTGGGGAGCACGCCCTTGAGGGAGGGGTTGTCGCGCTCGATGGCGAGCATCGCCTCATCGACGGTCTTGCCGACGGTGGGTTGCTTGGCGCCGGCCTTGAGGACCGACCAGCGCGCCTCCTTGGGAACCCAGAAGATGTTGACGGCCCGATACTCGTCCGGGTCTTCCGGATCGGCGCCTTGGGCTCGTTCGGCATCGAGCTTGGCGTGCTGCTCTTCGAAGGCATCCGAGATGTATTTGAGGAAGATCAGGCCGAGGACGACATGTTTGTATTCGGCGGCATCCATGTTGGAGCGGAGCGCATCGGCCGCCTGCCACAATTCCCGCTCAAAACCGAGGTTGGCTCCGTTGTTGTTTTTGGCCATGTAAACATCCCTCTGCTAATCCGTTATCAAACAGCGTGCATCTCCGGTTGAATCGGTCCGGTTAATCTATCTATTTTGCTTATTGGTCAAGTAGTTGGCTGCGCGAGTATAAGTAAACGGCTGGGATATGTCAAAAGAAATCGTTCCGGCTAATATGAACCATGCCAGCCGTTATATTGCCAAAATGTTGTATGGGAGGGGGGAAATTTCAAATAAAGGATTTCATGGTGTCGTTTGAAAAAAATCTTGTTTTTTTAGGGCGCGTCATGATACGCAATAAGAGATTTGAGGCCGGAACGCTGTGGTCTTATGATCATGCGGACGGAGGGAATGATGCAATCGATTTACGCGCCCTGGCGCATGACTTACATAACAGGCTCTAAACCCGACGGATGTGTTTTCTGCAGGGATTCCATCCGTCAGGACGACTTTGTCGTATATGAGGGGAAAACGGTGTTCGTGATGATGAACCTCTATCCCTATATCAGCGGTCATCTGATGATTATTCCCTATCGCCACCTGTGCGAGCTTGAGGATCTGCAAGTGGCAGAAAAGATTGAGATGTTTAACCTGATTGAGCTTTCCGTCAGGTCGTTGAAGGAAGCGATGCAGCCCCACGGTTTCAATATCGGCATGAATCTGGGGAAAGCAGCCGGTGCGGGCATTGACGATCATCTGCATGCCCATGTGATTCCGCGGTGGGACGGAGATACCAACTTCATGAGCACGGTGGGAAAAATACGCGTAATTCCGGAAGATCTTTTGACAACCCGGGACCGCCTGTTGCCCTGTTTCCGGAAATTTCAGAGGGAGGATTGAGATGAAAATCGTCTACACGGTTATCGTGATGCTCATTATGCTTTTTATGATTACCTTTTCCTTGGAGAACACCTCCGATGTCACGCTGCAGTACCTGCACTATCGCATTGCCATGCAAACGTACATGCTGCTGTTTGTCACCTTTCTCGCAGGCGTCATCTTTGCCGGTTTCATGGGGATTGTCGAGCGTTTCCGGCTCACCCGGACGATCAATAAATTGAACAAAACCATCCGGGAAGTGAGGCGGGACTTGAGAGCCAATGACACGCCGTCCATTATCGAAGATTCCCAGCATCGAAATCTGACAGAAACCGATCCATAAACGCCCTGAACGAACACACCCGCCATGATAGATCGCTTAGGACCCGCCCGCCGGTCATTTCAACGCCGTCCCATGGCTGATATAGAATCGGCGGATTATAAATTTACAACCGACGTCAATCTGGGAACATTGGCCCGCTGGCTCAGAATTCTCGGCTATGACACCCGCTTTGACCGGGGGGACGTCAACCGGGATTTTTTAAGAAGGGCGCAGCAGGAAGAGCGGATCGTCCTGACAAGGAAGCGGGATATGGCCAAACGGCAATTCAGGGGTCGTCTGGTGGTAATTGAACAGGATCAGGTCCGCGGGCAACTGAAGGAAGTGATTGGAAAACTGGGCCTGTGTGTTGACATGAATCGATTCTACCGGCGTTGCGCACTCTGTAATGCTCTCCTGGAGAGAGTTCCCACGCGCGATGTGGAAGGATTGGTTCCCGATTACGTCTATCACCAGGCCGGTCCGTTCCAGAGATGCCCGGGCTGCGGCAAGATCTACTGGTCCGGCGCCCATCGAGCAATGGCCATTGAGTTTCTCAGGCAGCACACTCCCGTTCGTCTCCCTTGATTTTTTCGATGGCATGGGGCAAGGCCGGCAGAAGGACGGCAAGGTTCTCTCGCACGCCTTTGGGACTGCCAGGCAGATTGATGATCAGCGTCCGACCTCTGATCCCGACAACGGCCCTGGAAATCAGGGCATGGGGAGTGATGAGATAACTTTCCCGGCGCATGGCCTCCGCCATGCCGGGAACCTCTCTATCAATGACGCCGAGAGTCGCATCCGGCGTCACGTCCCGCGGCGCGACGCCGGTTCCCCCCGTGGTGACAACCAGGTCGATCTCCTGATAATCGGCGAAGTCGACAAGGATGTCCCGAATCTGATGGATTTCATCGGGGATGACGGCTCGACGGGTAACTTCAATCCCGATGGTTTTCAGAATCCTTTCAACCTCCGGGCCGCTCTGGTCTTCCCGCTGGCCTGCCGACCCCTTATCGCTGACGGTAATGACGCCGGCCTTGATCATCATCCTGTACCTCTCTCGGAATGAGGTGATTGTATCAATCCTCTTCCTTTTTGGCCTTATACGCCGCAATGATTTTTTCGGCAATAAACGGCGGCACTTCATCGTAATGGGAGTGGGTATAGGTGAATGTTCCCCGGCCGCTTGTCATGGACCGCAGGTCCGGCGCATATTTCAGAATTTCGGCCAACGGCACCTGGCCCTTGACGATCTGATGGGTTCCTTTGGTATCCATACCCTGGACGCGTCCCCGCCGGCTGTTCAGATCGCCTATGACATCACCCAGGTATTCATCGGGGATTTCGATATCTATATTGACAATGGGTTCCAGCAGGGTCGGCTGGCAGGCCAGCACGCCCTTTTTAAATCCCATGGAGCCTGCAATCTTGAAGGCCATTTCCGATGAATCGACAGCATGGAAGGAACCATCCACCAGCAAGACTTTCAGGTCCACCATGGGATAACCCGCCAGAACGCCTTCTTCCATGGCTTCGACGATTCCCTTTTCCACGGCGGGGCGGTACTGCCCGGGAATGACGCCGCCTACGATCTTGTCCACAAATTCGAAACCGCCGCTCCGAGGCAGGGGTTCAATATCCAGCCAGCAGTCGCCGAACTGTCCCCGGCCGCCCGATTGTTTCTTGTAACGGCCCTGCACGTTGGTTTTTGCCTTTATGGTTTCCTTATATGGCACCTTGGGTATGTTCAGGTTGACCTCTACCCCGAATTTACGTTTCATTTTTTCGACGGCCACTTCAATATGAATTTGTCCCGTGCCGGACAGGATCATTTCCCTGGTCTGATCGTTTCTGTGGAAAGTCAGAGTAGGATCTTCCTCGGTCAGCCGGTGCATGGAGGAGACGATTTTTTCTTCGTCGCCCCGGGATTTGGGTTCGATAGCGAATGACATGACCGTCGGGAGGGGCGCCAGTTTATCGAAAACGATCGGTGCCTTTTCATTGCAGATCGTGTCTCCCGTCGCTGTTTCCTTCAGCTTGGCCACGGCGGCGATGTCGCCCGGAACCAGGGACTCTGCCGGTTTCTGGGTTTTCCCCTCCAGAAAGAAGATATTGCTGAAGCGTTCCGATAATTTACGGGAGGAATTATAGATGGCCCCTTCGGTGCTGAGCGTTCCGGAATAGACCCGAAAGAGCGTCAGCCGGCCGGCATAGGGGTCGGCAATGGTCTTGAAAACCATGGCGGCGAAGGGCGCGGTTTCTTCCGGCGGACGTTCTTCCACGTTGTCCGTTCCGGGTTTCTTGCCCTGTACGGGACCGCGGTCCACGGGCGAAGGCATAACTTGCACGATAATATCCATCAGGGGAGCCAAACCGATATTTTTCGTCGCGGAACCGCATATCACCGGCAGCAGGGCGCCGGAAACCACGCCCTTGCGGAGACCGGCCTTGATCTCTTCGAGAGAGAGTTCGCCGCTCTCCAGATATTTATCCATCAGGATTTCATCGCATTCCGCAATATCTTCCACCATCGTTTCCCGGTAAGATTTTGTTTGATCAGTCATATCACCAGGAATATCAATGGTTTTGTAGCCTCCCTTGGGATCGTCGAAGATATAGGCCTTCATGGAAAGGAGGTCCACAATCCCCTTGAAATTATCTTCTTTGCCGAGGGGCAGAAATAGTGTCGTTGCCTTTTTCCCGAGTTTTTCCTTGATGCTGTCCATCGTTTTGAAGAAATCGGCCCGTTCCCGATCCATCCGGTTGATATAGATGATCCGCGGGAGATTGAATTCATCGGCGTACTCCCATACCTTCTGGGTCTGGAACTCGACCCCGCCTACCGCGTCAATCACGACAATGGCGCTATCGGTAATCCGAAGGCAGCTTTTGGTGTCATAGGCAAAATTGGAATCGCCCGGAGTGTCGATGATGTTGATTTTGTGCTTGTCCCATTCAAAAAAGTTTGTGGCGGCGCTGATGGAGATGTGCCGTTTCTGTTCTTCCGGTTCATAATCCATGCAGGAGGTTCCATCGTCCACCCGGCCCGGTCTGTCCGATTTGCCGGCAATATAGAGAAACGATTCACAAAGCGATGTTTTCCCGGTGCCACCATGTCCGATGATTGTGACATTCCTTAAAGATTTCGAGTCATATTTTGCCATGAACACTCCTTTCTATGTAAAGAACACACGTTCCATGTGGTCGTGCTGTTTAGCTTAACCGCTCTTTCAAAGTCAAGGAAATTCTAAATGACAAAATCACAGAATCTGTTTGACATAATCGTTTGTTATCAGTATAAGATGCGCCCTGTTGCCGGAGATCAATCCAAAACACGCCAGAACGGATGAGCTCGCAAAAACTCTAAAAAAGCCGACCAAATTCGAAGGCTGCGCAAAGAGCTCCACAGGCAAGGCGCGCATGGGGACATGACGCAGTCGTGTCCCCATGCGAATGAGGCGTATGCGGGTGCAGGCTGCAACGGGGTAGCCGCAGGCTTTCGCTTGCGCAGATGAAGCGCAACGCAGCGCAGGGGCTTTTGACGAAATGGTCAGGATAAACAGGAAGGTCGACAATGGGTGTGGAAGAAAGAAAAATTAAAAAAGTCTTGATTGCGAACCGGGGTGAAATTGCCCTTCGGATTATGCGAACGGTTCAGGAAATGGGGCTCGATGCGGTTGTTATCTACGAGAAGCCGGATCGTGAGGCCTACTATGTCCGCCGGGCCAATGACGCCATTATGATTGGCGACGGTCCACGAAAACATTACCTGGATATCGATAAAATCATCTGGGCGGCCGGAAAAACCGGCGCCGATGCGATCCACCCGGGGTACGGATTTTTGGCCGAGAACGCTGATTTTTCCGAGGCCTGCCGGAAAGCAGGCATTACCTTTATCGGCCCCCCACCGCAGGCCATCCGGGACATGGGCAACAAGGTGGTGGCGCGAAAGATCGCCGAGAAGGTTGGGATCCCGTTTATTCCCGGGACCGGCGACCTTGTCCGGGGAAGCACCGGGATCAATGAAGCCTTTGCCTTTGCCAATAAATACGGTTATCCCGTCATGCTGAAGGCTTCTTCGGGGGGAGGCGGGCGAGGCATTCGCAAGGTGGTCGACGAGGCGGATCTGATCGTGCAGTTGCCCCTGGCCAGGTCGGAGGCCATGTCGGCCTTCAACGACGAAAATATCTATATGGAGAAATTCATCGAATTGCCCCGTCACGTGGAGATCCAGATACTGGCGGATCATCACGGGAACACGATTCATCTGGGTTCTCGTGACTGTTCGATTCAACGGCGGCATCAGAAACTTCTCGAAATTGCACCCGCCGACCTGCCGCAGGATGTGTTGGAGGCCATGTACGATTGCGCAATCAAGGCGGCGCGGGAGACTGGATACGTCAATGCCGGCACGGTTGAGTTCCTCGTTGACTCAAGGACCAATGAATTCTGGTTTATGGAAATGAACACGCGCCTGCAGGTCGAGCATACGGTGACGGAAGAATTAACAGGGGTCGATATTGTTCGACAGCAGATCTGGATCGCCGAGGGACAGGCCCTCAACATCCCCAAAAATCGCGTAACCCTGCTGGGCAAAGCCGTTCAGGTCAGAATCAATGCCGAAGATCCCAGGAACAATTTCATGCCCGAGGGTGGAAAACGGGTTGAAGTCTATCAGTCGCCCGGCGGACCGGGTGTCAGGCTGGACGGGGCCGTGTATCAGGGTTACAAGATTCCCATGGATTATGATTCACTGCTGGTCAAGATGACGATTCGCGGCTTTGACTGGGAACAGACCCTGCAGCGCTTGAAGCGGGCCTTGAAAGGATTCCTGATCGTCGGCCCCAAGACGACCATCCCCTTCTATCTTTCAATCTGCGAGGAGCCCGACTTTCAGGCGGGCCGATTTGACACGGGATACATCGAGACGCATCCGGAGATTTTCAACTATCCGGAGCCGGAGCGCGAAGTGGCGAAGCTGGCGAAGCTCATTGCGGAAATTCATACCAAGAAAGTCAATCCCTATGCCTATTGAGGAAATCGGGAAGGCTTTTAGGGATCGCTGAACGTACAACAGGAAAAATTCCGGCACAAAATAAAAAATACAGGATAGAACCATGATGAATATATCGTCACATCTTTTGGATGAAAGAATTACGCCCGGGGAGCTGCAGGACAAGGGCGTACACGGCGTTCTCGACAAGATCCGGATGCAGAAAGGTTACTTCTTGACCAACACGGAAAGGGATCTCTCGCAGTCGGACTTCAAAAACCGGGTGATGCCCCACACGCAGCTCCTCGCAGCCAAAGCACGCAACGACGCGGGCTTTTTCTCCATTGAAATCACGGGCGGGGCCAGCGTGCATGTAGATATGCTGCGCAAGCAGATCAATCCGCTGGAAAAGCTGGAGGTGCTCAGTCAAAGCATGCCGGATACGCTGTTTCAGACGCTCTGCCGGGGGATCAATCTGTTCGGATACCGGCCCTATCCGGAAAATGTCGTCCGTGCGACGGTCCAGAGCTTTGCGCGCTATGTGCACGTTTGGCGGGTCTTCGATTTTCTGAACCATATTCCAAACATGATTCCGGTCTTTGAGGAGGTTAAAAAGGCCGGCCGGATATTGGAGCCGTCCATCTGTTTTTCCACTGGCAAGGAACACACGAATGAATTCTACGTCGGGAAGGTCGGTCAGATTCTGGACGTCACCGGTGAAGACATTCTTCTATGTATAAAGAATCACGGCGGATTGGGGACGCCCAGGCGCATCGGCGAACTCGTCGCGGCGATTCTGCAAAAATATCCCGATCTGATTATCCATTATCACGGTCACAACACCGATGGCGCCGACATTGGACGCATCGTCGAAGCCATCCGCAACGGGGCAAAAATTGCCGATGCCAGCGACCATGCCTTTACGGGTTTTTACGGGCCTCCGCCGCTCCTGACCGTCCTGGATCTGCTCAATGACGAAGGCTATCACGCCGCCGGAATCGACCGCCAGGCCGTCATCGAAACCTCCAATGTCCTGAGGCCCGAAAGAGAGTACTACAAGGATTTTGAATCCCAGTTTCTGGGCTTTGATCCATCGGCACAAATCCACAAGCTGCCGGGCGGTGCGACCGGTTCCAGCTTTGAGCAGGCCGTCAAAGGGGATTTTCTGCATCGCATGCCCGAAATCCTCCAGAAGGAGCTGCCCCGGGTGCAGCTTGATCTGGGGAACTGGTGGAGCGTCACGCCGGGTTCCCAGATTCTCTGGACCACCGCCGTTAACAATGTCCTGAAAGGGGTTCGCTACAAAGACGTCAGCGACGATTTGAAGAACCTGCTGCTGGGCCGATACGGCAAATTCCCCTTCTACCGGCCGGCCGATGAAATTTACGCCGCTGTTTTCGGCCCTGAATGGAAGGAAATCGTTGAATGCGATACCTGCTATCAGAAAATCGAAGATATCGATATCGATGTGGAAAGGAAGGTTCTGGAACATCGCCTGGGACGCGCTGCTTCCGAGGATGAACTCGTGCTCTATCTGCAGCACCCCAACGATGCCGTGGATTTCTTCAAGTTTGAAGCTAAATATGGCAAAACATGGGTGCTCTCACCGAAGATCTGGTTCCGGAAGGGCGGCTTCAGCCTCGGAGAAAAGTTCGAAGTGCCGGATGTTTCCGGCCGTCTGCATTCCGTTGAAATTGGTCCGCAGCGACGCACAAGAACCGGCGATGCTGCCACCTATCTGATTATCGATCATCATCCGGAGCCGATCATTACCGAAATGGACCAGGAGGACGGTCCTGCCAGGAAAAAAGCCGTCCCGAGCCTCAAGGAAATCGAGACGGCGGCCAAAGCGGGAGAGGTGCGGTCCCAGATTACGGGCACGGTCAACGAGGTATACGTTACAGAAGGCGAGGAGGTGGCGGTCGGACAGATTCTGCTCGTTCTGGAAGCCATGAAAATGCTCAATAACGTCACGTCGGAAGTGGCCGGCAAAGTGACGGATCTGCTCGTTTCCGCGGGGGACAAGGTGGCCGTCGGCGATCCGCTCGTGAATATCAGCAAGGCTTAAACAGGGCGCTTTTGCGGCTCCGCGCCACATATCGTGCAATCGGGATCCTTAGGCAACAGGACCTCTTGAAAACTCATGTGCAGTGCGTCGTACAGCAACAGCCTTCCCAAAAGAGGAGAACCGATGCCGAGGATCAGCTTGAGAACCTCGGACGCCTGTATCGTTCCCACGATACCCGGCAATACGCTGAAGATACCCGTTTCTGCTGAATTGACGACTAAATCCGTTGGCGGCGGTTCGGGGAACAGGCATCTGTAGCACGGCCCCTTTCGGGCGTCGAAGACACTCACCTGTCCCTCAAATCGGTAGAGGGCTCCATACACGTATGTCTTGCCGGTACGCACACACAAGTCGTTGATCAGGTATCGCGTGCGGAAATTGTCCGTTCCGTCAACAATAATTTCATAATCGGCGGAAATCTCATCTGCATTGCGGGAGTTGAAGAGATCGGCGCGAGTCTCGACGCGGACGTGCGGATTGAGGCGAAGCATCTTCTCCCGTGCGGATTCTACCTTGAGCCTGCCTGTCATGCCCGTGTCGTGAATGATCTGCCGCTGAAGGTTTGATAGGCCTACCGTATCCGGATCGACGATACCGATGCGGCCGACGCCTGCCGCCGTGAGATAAAGCGCTGTGGCCGAACCGAGCCCGCCCATGCCGACGATCAGAACCGACGCTGCCTTCAATCTGCACTGCCCTTCCTCGCCCACCTCCGGGAGCATTACGGAACGGGCATAGCGTAACCGTTCATCCTGTGTCAGCGCGGGAGGGCACATGATGGATTACTTTTTATAGGTGTGGTGCAGGGCCTGATTTTTCTGCTTGTGCAATACTTCATTGATCTCATCCGTGACCGAAACGCCGTGCCTGTACTGGAATGGCCACATACTCTGCAGATGGAAGAACGCGATGCGGTCTCCAGCTTTCAGTTCGTGTTTCAGATCCGTCTGAATTCCCGGCATGGCGCTCAGGTTTCCATTGATGAATGTGAAACCCCGTTCCTCTGTCGCCATCTGCAATTTCGTCAGCAGGTCTCCCACCGTTGTTCCCGGCGGAAGGTTTATCTGCAAATTGGCGAAACTGCCCTGAGAAGACTCTCCGGCGAATCGTGCCAGATCACCATATAACCAGACATCGACGTTTATATCTTCCATAAGCTATCCCCCGCCGACCGGAGGAAAAATACCCGCTTCATCTCCCTGGTTCAGGACCCAATCCGGTGATTGCCTCCTTCCGTTGACGAAGGCCGCCTTGACTTCTCTTGCGGGCACTTCCATCTTTTCGATCAAGTCCGCCACGGTGGCGCCGTCGGGCAGGTCAATATCAAGCGGAACTCCCGCGACAGCTCCGGGAACGTAGCGGCACAACGTTGCATATACTCTCAAGGTGATCTGCATAGCCCCTACAGATGGAAAAGCTGGACAGGTCGGAAGCGCCTGTCCAGCTTTCTGATCGTTTACATTTCTCCATGCACCGAATCGAGGGCGCTGTCCGGAATATCAAAAACGTGGTTGTGAGGGGGCAATGGTTCAATCTTCATGAACTCAGGGATGCGGTCCGCTTCCTTGGAGATACCGGCGGCTTCGTTAAACGCCCGCTCCTTCTTTATAACCGCTACACCGTAGGCGTATACATCATCCGCCGTCCACTTTGTGCCGAGGACGCCGTTGCACTCGTCGATCATCCCCTGGTAACCGCTGGCGATATCGAGGATGGCAAAAGCGATAAACAGGCAGTGGCCCGTGGAATCGATGGCCGCCGTGGTGGCCTGGAAAGCCCGGCTCAAAGCCGCCTTGCCATCCGTTGACAGAGGATCCTGCTTGCCCATCACCCCGAGAATTTCCGGTGCGATGGTGTATCCTGAGGTATGATCCGCCCCCATCGTACTCGTGGCGTAGGTGATGCCCATCCCTTTCACCGCACGCGGTTCGTACGCGGGCATGCCTTGGCCTTTCACGGCCGGCACGCGAACGACGCCGTACGCTTTACCGGCGAACCCGGTGCCGCCGCCCAGGGTGCGACCGAGCGATGAGCCCTTGCCCATTTCCTCAATCAATCTGATGACGCCTTTGCTGTCTCCGAAGGGAATGACGCCTGCTTCCATCGCAACGCCGATCGTTGCCCCGGTTTCTATGGTATCCAGTCCGTACGCGTTGCAGAGCTGTATCATGGTGGCAATTTCGTCCAGGCTGTCGATCCCACAGTTGGCCCCCAGAGCCCAGGTGGACTCGTACTCCATACACGAGGTGCGTTCCGTGCCGTCAACATTATACCAGGTATTGGAACACTGGATGGTACACCCGGGACTGCAGGCGTGGTTGTAGACTTCCTTGCCCAGGCGCTGTTTGTTGCCTTCGAAGATTGCTTCCCCGGCGATCTTTGCGGCGCCTTCAAAACGTCCGCTGGAGAAGTTGCGGGTCGGCAGTCCTCCGGCTTCATTCAATATGTTGATGAGAACCGCCGTTCCGTAACTGTTGAGGGCTCCTTTAGGCTTTGTAATGTCATGGGTCTGCAATGCTTCGAGCAGTTTTTTACGGCCTTCGTCGAAGAGGGCCTTGTCGGCAATGCTTACGCCCGGGGCGCCGGCTGCATTGAGCACGATGAACTTGAGCGCTTTGCTGGCCATTACGGAACCCAGGCCGCCCCGGCCCGAATACCTGCTGGGACGCTTTGCCAGGTCGTTGAATGCGATACCCGCGTTGCCGTATCCGTGTTCTGCCGCCATGCCGAAGCCGGCGACAGAGATTCCTTTGCCGAACTTTTCGTAGACTTTCGGATATACCTCGTAGAGGTCCTTTCCGGTGTATTCGGCGGCATCGAAAAATTCTACTTTCGGTTTTTCCTGAGCGGCATCCCAGGTGATACAGGCTCCCTGAAACCTCTTGTCCTTTGGTTGACCTTCAACCACCAGTGCCCTGATCCGCATTCTCGCGAGACCCGATCCCCAGGAAGAACCCGCATTTGACTCCTTGATGCCGCCTGTGAGAGGTGATTTTGCTCCGACCGAGATGCGGGATGAAGTCGGCGCAGCAGTACCCGTTACGATTCCTGGCGAAAATACGAGTTTGTTGTGCGGGCCTAATGGATGGCAGAGTGGGGGAACCTCATCGGAGACCAGCGTTGATGTCATGGCCCGGCCGGCGAGGTTTTTGTATGCCGGAGGCAGTTCCTCCAGGCGATAATTGGCATCGGTCATGTTAAGTCTTAGAATCCACATGGCGTTTCCTCCTTTACACCGATATGCTGCCATGGTGTGAGGGTTACAATATACGATACCTTACAACTCCATGATTCCTCAAGAACCTTTCTTTTTCACCTCCCCCCTCTTTGTTCGATAACGTTGTTGGTCATGAACCAGTTGTTTAAGTTGTCCCCTATTTGCCCAATTATTTTGCTGCATCCGGTATCTGTTTTACTTTTCCCTGCGGGATATTAACGCAGGTCAAGTTAAACAACAATCTATTTCTTTAGAAGTTCATCCGTTTCTTGCGTATTTCATAATTTGTGAAGGTATTATGCTGACAAGATGGCCCTCTTTTTCTACTTATCAACACCCTTGGCTGCTCCGAGAGATTTCCCATTATTTATTGTAGTCATCAAAGAAGGCCGATGCATTTTAGTAGCAGCTTTCAATCGGAAATGAACGAGCGTTATCATTGAGAAAGAAGAAAAGTGCCGGTAATCTTGCCATCACCGACATACTATGCGTCGATGGTTTGGTCACCATAAAATAGCGTTTTAAGAAAATTGACTTTTTCTTAAAAATACCGCTTTTTTAAGAAAATATATGGGCAAAACTTACACCTACGAGTCTTCGGATTGCTAATAAATAACTGTTGAGTGCCACAACATCGTGGACAAAAAAAGGTGCCATAACATCGTAGAATTTGTTCTTTGAAAATCGAATAGTCACCATGTCATTCTCATGAACACAAAAACTCATTTAGGAGGTGTTCATGAAGGATGAAATT
>JAUSOK010000129.1 GCA_030656035.1 Syntrophales bacterium | reverse complement strand
GGTGCGACCAAGTTTGAAACCATCGCTAAGGTTATTTTCCCGGCTGCTCTTTCCGGTGTAACCACCGCAGTCATGCTGGGCATGGCCAGAGCCATCGGAGAAACGATGGTTGTGTTAATGGTGGCAGGCGGTGCGGCGGCCATTCCGGAGAGCATTTTTGATTCCGTGCGTCCCATGCCCGCGAGCATTGCCGCCGAAATGGGGGAAACTCCCTACCGCAGTCTGCATTATCATGCTCTTTTTGCCACCGGCATGGTTTTATTCTTTCTGACGCTGGTATTCAATTTAATTGCGGACTACGTATCAAATAAATTCAAGCAGACAGGTTCTGCCACTCTTTAAAAGGAAAGAAGCATGCATCAGATTCAGGCAAGCACAATGAAATGGCGCTATCTCCAGCAATCATTGTTTTTTGCTCTTATCCGCGGGGCGGCGCTGATTATCACGTTGGCCCTGGGGGGCATCATCTTATATATCATTATACACGGAATTTCTGCGATCAGTTGGGACTTTATTACCAAGCCTCCCACGCATTCCATGACGCAAGGCGGCATCATGCCCGCCATTTTAGGAACGATATATCTTACGGTCGGCGCGATTTCTATTGGTCTGCCTCTGGGAGTCGCTTCGGCCATCTATCTGACGGAATATGCCAGGCAGGGCAGGATGATCAGATTGATCAGGGTGGGGATTAATTGTCTGGCCGGCGTTCCTTCTGTTGTTTTCGGTCTATTCGGACTCGCTTTCTTTGTGATCATTTTCAAGTTTGGTTCGAGTATTCTGGCTGGTTCCTTAACTCTGGGATTCCTGATTCTGCCGACGATCATCGGCGCCTCGGAAGAAGCGCTGAAGTCTGTGCCAAAGACATTTCGGGAAGCGTCGCTGGCGTTGGGGGTGTCCAAGTGGCAGACGATTTTCCGTATTGTTTTGCCCAATGCCCTGCCGGGAATTTTAACCGGGTCTATTCTGGGTATCGGCCGTGCCGCCGGGGAAACTGCCCCGATTATGTTCACCGCTGCTGCTTTTTTCACTTCCAAACTTCCCGGCTCTGTCTTTGATGAGGTGATGGCCCTGCC
>JAUSOK010000121.1 GCA_030656035.1 Syntrophales bacterium | reverse complement strand
AGGGTGAAGCGGCAGAGAAGAAGGAATTGAAGGCGTTTCTCGACGGGACATTCCGGACGCTCGACGATGTCCTGGCCCGGCAGGAGGCGGAATTGCGGGAGCGCGAGGTGGGCGTCGTTTCCTATGTCGGGTACGGCATCGTCCGGGTCGAAGGGCTGCCCAGCATCCGGGCCGACGAGCTCGTTTTGTTTCCTCATAATCTCCAGGGACTGGTCTTCAATATCGATCCCCAGGAAATCGGCGTGATTTTGCTGGGACCCACGGGCGACCTGCGGGCGGGTGCAGAATTGCGGCGCACGGGCAGGGTACTGGACGTCCCTGTCGGGGAAGCTTTGATCGGCCGCGTCGTGGATGCCCTCGGCGTTCCCCTCGATGACCGCGGCGAGGTCCGGACGATGAAACGGCTGCCCGTCGAACGCGAAGCGCCGGCAGTCATGGCGAGAGATCCCGTTACGACGCCGCTCCAGACAGGCATCAAGGTGATCGACGCCCTTTTCCCCATCGGCCGGGGCCAGCGGGAACTGATCGTCGGCGACCGGCAGACGGGCAAGACGGCCATTGCCATGGACGCCATCATCAACCAGGCCGACAAGGACGTCCTGTGCATCTATTGCACCATCGGCAAGAAAGCCTCAGACGTCGCCAAGGTCATCGCCGACCTCAAGCAGTACAACGCCATGGATTACGTCATTGTCGTCGCCGCCACGGGAGACGATGCGCCGGGCCTCCAGTTCATCTGTCCCTATGCCGCCACCTCCATGGGCGAATATTTCATCGCCAACGGGCGCGACGTCCTGATCGTCTATGACGATCTCACCTCTCACGCCCGCGCCTACCGCGAGCTCTCGTTGCTGCTGCGGCGGCCGCCGGGACGGGAAGCCTTCCCCGGAGACATCTTTTATATTCATTCCCGCCTGCTCGAGCGCTCGACCCATCTGCGCAAAGAGCACGGCGGCGGCTCCCTGACATCGCTGCCCATCGTGGAGACGGAGGCGCAGGATATTTCGGGATACATCCCGACCAACCTGATCTCCATTACGGACGGGCAGCTCTATCTCTCCCCGCGCCTGTATCAGAAGGGCATTCTCCCCGCCGTGGATGTGGGGAAGTCGGTGTCGCGCGTGGGCGGCAAGGCCCAGCTCCCGGCCTTTCGGGCCGTGGCGGGAGATCTGCGGATATCCCATTCCCAGTTCGAGGAGTTGGAGACATTTTCCCGGTTCGGCACACGTCTCGATGAGGCGACGCGGAAGATCCTCGAACGCGGCTGGCGCGTCCGGGAAATCCTCAAGCAGCCCCAGTACAAGCCGATCCCCGTTGCGGAGCAGATTGCGGGCCTGCTGGCGGTCACCACGGGAAACTTCGACGCCGTCGCCATTGAAGACATCCGGGCGGCAGAAGAATCGCTGCGCAAGAACGTGGCGGAGAACCAGAGCGATTTCTGCTCCCGCATCAGCGGGGGAAATAAACTTGACGATGCAGACCAGAAAACGATTGTCGGCGTCGCCATGGAGACGGCTGCACGTTTTCTGAAGGAGCCAGACCGTGCAAACCCCTGAAGCCCTGAAACGAAAGATAAAGAGCGCCCAGGATCTTCTCGGCGTCGTGAAGACCATGAAGGCCCTGGCTGCCGTCAGCATCCGCCAGTACCAGCGGTCCGTCGAATCCCTTGCCGATTACAACCGGACCGTAGAGATGGGCCTGCAGATCATCTTGAAAGACCGCCAGGGCGCCCCCGAACCGGCGCGACAGCGCACAAAACCACTCGGGGCGATTGTCTTCGGCACGGACCAGGGGCTCTGCGGCCAGTTCAACAATCTCATTGTCCAGCACGCCGTCGCAGAGCTGGACAAGACGGAATTCAAAAAGGAAGAGCGGTTTTTCATCGTCGTCGGAATGAAGGCGGCCGACATCCTCAACGACACGGGACAGAATGTCCTTGAAATTCTGACCCAGCCGGGCTCGACGGCGAGCATTACGGCTATGGTCCAGGATATCACGCTGCTTCTCGAAGACTGGCGGTTTAAACGCTCCGTCGAAAACATGTATCTTTTTTACAACGAATATCTCACCGGCGCTACCTACAGGCCGCGGACGCTCAAGCTGTTGCCCGTGGATAATATATGGCTGACCGACCTGCAGAAAAAGAAGTGGGACTCCCGAACACTGCCCATGTTTACCATGGACTGGGAGCGCCTCTTTCGCTCCATGATCCGGGAGTACCTGTTTGTTTCCGTTTACCGGGCCTTCGCCAATTCCCTGGCAAGTGAAAACGCCAGCCGGCTGGCCGCCATGCAGAATGCGGAGAAGAATATCGAAGAACGCCTTGAGGAACTGCACGTCCACTTCCACCGGCAGCGCCAGATGACCATCACGGAAGAACTTCTGGATATTGTCGCCGGTTTCGAAGTTTTGAAGGAGTCGAGAGCCTGATGAAGTCAGGTGGTCTGAGTTTAAAATGCATCACGCGGAACTAGTGTCATGTCAATCAAGAAATGTCATTTCGACCGCAGGGAGAAATCTAAGATTTCTCAGTCGTGAAGATTCCTTCGAAATGACAGAGTATCGTTGACACGACAATAGGCACTGAATGAAAGGGGGTTATGATCATGGCAATAGACAGACGGATCTGCGGCATCTGCGCCTGGCGAAGGGACTGCCAGAAAAGATACAGAATATCGACAGACTCTTTCCTTAACGTCAATTGTCCCGATTACACAAGGGATCTATCGATCAAGGAACTTCCGATCAACGGCGTCGAAGACGAAAAGACAACGATGGACCGCATGGTCGAGCAGCAGTTGAAGAAATGGCGCACGCGGATCGGAGAAGGGGAGGGGCTGGATGTTTTTGATTACGGCCTGGAAATCGAGAAGGTCAAAGGCGGGCCGGTCATCACCATCTCCCGGGAACCCGGCAGTGGCGGCAGCGAAATCGCCAGAAAACTGGCAATAGATCTGTCCATGGATCTCATGGGCGGCCAGATCATCCAGCACGTTGCCGAAAGCGCCCGGATGAGCCGGAAAGTCATCGAATCCCTTGACGAAAAGGAAGTGACGCTGCGGGACACCGTGCTGAACACGCTGTTCAGGGACCGTCATCTGTGGCCGGACGAGTACCTGCAGCATCTGACCAAGGTGATCGCTACGGTCGGGAGATACGGCAATGCCATCATTGTCGGCCGGGGCGCCAATTTTATCCTGCCGCAGGCGGGAACATTCAGTGTCCGGATCATTGCCCCCTTGGAGTATCGCATCAAGCATGTCATGGAAGACCGGAAAATCGAGAGGGCGCAGGCGGAGCAGTATGTGGTGAAGAAAGAAAATGACCACAAGGCTTTCGTTCGGAAATATTTCAACGCCGATGCTGCGGATCCCAAACAATACGACATCATCATCAATACGGGAAATGTGACGATCGAGGGCGGGGCCGAAGCGATCAAAGCGGCATTCAAGATGAGAAAGAATTGATCACACACATCGGGCGGGCGTTATTACGATCGCCCCTCCCGATGGGATGGGTGCTTGAATCTATTCCCTCCAAACTCGTCGACGCCCCCATGCCATGTCTTATTTCTCATTGACACGCAAATCCGTTCTGACGATACTTCTCTTTACCCTTAAGAAATATCCCATCACATTGAATTGAGAACTTTACCTTTGAAAAATGGCTTCGCCGCGGCTCAAAAATCTTTTCCGCTAAGAAGACAACAAGTTGCAATCATGATAGATTGCAAACCGTTAACGTTATTTCTGGAAAGGCGGAAAACATTTGATTCGCCGCTTGCGAACCATTTTTCCAAAACAGTCGTATTCAGCGCATTTTTCGACTTTTTTACGAGTTCATCAAACAGGAATGCTTAAAATATTGGGGCTTGAGATTTTTTTCGACTGGATTTTAACATGCCGGCAGGCTATAAGA
>JAUSOK010000120.1 GCA_030656035.1 Syntrophales bacterium | reverse complement strand
CATTTCCGCCAGGGATGAATCGCCGGTTCGCATTTCAATGCCGAGCGCCCCCTGGCCGACCGCCGGCAACATGACCTCCGCGGGGATGAACTGGGACACGCGGTGAAGCCAGCCCATGCGCCGGATGCCCGCAGCGGCGACGATAATGCCGTCGAGGTCTTCCGATTCGATTTTTCTGATGCGGGTATCCAGGTTTCCCCGAAGTGGAACAATCCGGACATCCGGCAGCAGATTCCGCATCTGCAAGCCTCTCCTCAGGGACCCTGTGCCGATGCGTGCGCCACGGGGCAACGATTCGATTTTCCTGTTGTCTTTCGCAATCAGCACATCGCGCGGATCCTCGCGCTCGGGGATGGTTGCGATGTGAAGCCCCTCCGGCAGCTCGGCCGGGACGTCCTTCATGCTGTGGACGGCGATATCGACGTCGCCGCGCAACAGGGCGTCCTCGATTTCCTTGACAAAGACGCCCTTGCCGCCGATTTTGGCCAGGGAAACATCCTGCATGATATCCCCCTTGGTCCTGATGACGACGGTTGCGATTTTCATTTCCGGGTAGCGCTGCCTGAGCCGCTCCGCCACCCAGTTGGTCTGTGTCAACGCCAGGGCGCTTCCGCGTGTGCCGATTTTCACTGATGTATTGATGGAATTCACCTCACTTATTCTTCCATTTTGAACAGCCTTCGCAATGCCGCCACATAGGGAATCGCCGCGTAATCCTGGCTTTCTTCCTTCAGGCTGATGATGGGATCGTGGAGGATCTTGTTGACGATGGATCCTGCCAGAATTTCAATATTGTTGCGGTCTTCCTGCGTCAGGTTCTGCATCCAGCCGGATGATCTGTCGAGCTCTCCGCGAAGGATGCCTTCGGCTTTTTCCTTGAGCGAAACGATGGTCGGCACCACCGCCAGCGTATTGTGCCACCGCGTAAACCGGGACACCTCTTCGTTGATGATGACCTCAGCTTTCTGCGCCTCCTGCATGCGGCCCCGGACATTTTCGTCCACGATATCCTGAAGATTATCGATATTATAGAGAAAAACGTTCTCAATTTCCCCGGCGGCGGGGTCAATGTCCCGGGGGACGGCGATATCGATCAGGAAAAGCAGGCGGTTCTTGCGCCGGCGCAGCGCCGCTGCGACCATACCGGCTGTGATTACATATCCCGGAGCGCCCGTGGAGCTGATGACGATATCCACATCCCTGAGCGTTTCTTCAATTTGGTCCAGGGGCACAGCCCTGCCGTGAAATTCTTCGGCCATCTGCTGCGCCCGTGCCGGGGTCCGATTGGCGATGAGGATCTGGGCCGCCCCGTAATTGATCAGGTGGCGCGCTGCCAGCTCGGACATTTCTCCGGCGCCGATCAGCAGAACCGCCTTTCCCTGCAGGCCGCCGAAGATCTTTTTGGCAAGCTCGACGGCTGCAAAACTGACCGAGACGGCGTTGGCGGCAAGTCCTGTTTCCGTTCGGATGCGCTTGGCGACGCGAAAGGCATAATGCATGATTTTATTCAGGATAATCCCGGTGGTTCCGTTTTCCACGGCCTGGCGGTAGGCATCCTTGACCTGGCCCAGGATCTGGGGTTCTCCCATCACGAGCGAATCCAGGCTGGACGTGACCCGGAACAGGTGGCGGACGGCCTCCTGATCCTCGTAGGCATATAGACACCGGACCAATTCTTGCCGGGAGAGGTTGCCGTGCTGAAGAATGAAATCCTGCAACCCCTGCTGCGCTTCCCGGGCCTCCGTCGTCTGGGCGAGGACTTCGACGCGGTTACAGGTGGACAGATAGATAACGCCGTCCATTTTCGGAATTTTCATGATTTCCGTCAGCGGATGGATGTTCCCTTCGCAGGAGATCGAAAGCCTCTCCCTCAGATCCAGGGGCGCTGTCTTGTGGTTCATGCCGATCAGGATAAGATTCATGATTACATAAAGTTATGAAGAGTGTTAAAAAACGCCTTTTCCAGGAAAAATCCGGCGAGGAGAATCAGAAAGGCCAGTACGGAAAACAGGGCAACCCGGTGTCCCTTCCAGCCGATGGCAAGCCGCTGATGCAGCAGGAGGGCGTACAGCAGCCATGCCGCAAGCGTCCAGATCTGCTTGGGGTCCCATTGCCAGTGGCTGCCCCAGACCGTGCGCGCCCAGACGGAACCGATCAGGACACCCAGCGTCAACAGCGGAAATCCCCAGAGCAGGCAGATATGATTGATATTGTCCAGTTCCTTCAGGGAGGGCAATAACCTGCTGAAACTGCCGATACTTTTCCTTTTGATCAAGCGGTTCTGGATCAGATACATGGCCCCGGCGCAGGAGGCGAGCGCGAAAAGGGCTTCGCCGGCTACGGAAAGCGTGACGTGCAGCGTAACGAGGCCTCCCTTGAGGGTGTCGGGTATCGAGACCGATCCTGCGACGCCTGCGGAAGCCCCGACCATGAGCAGGAAAGCGACAGGCGAGATGAACGCGCCCAGTACCCTTGTCTTCGTCTTCAACTGCAGCAGCAGGTAGATGCCGCATAAGATCCAGGCAAAGAAGGATAGGGTTTCAGGAACATTCTTGACGTAAAGGGCCTGCGTCAGGATTAGTTGCGCCAGATAAAAAGCCGTGTGCAGCGTAAACGCCGTGACGAGAATCCAGGTGGATATTTTCGCGATCAGGACCCTTCTGACCAAAAGCGATGCAATGTAGCCCAGCGTGCTGATCAGGTAGGCGGCCAGCGCCAGTTTGAAGAAAAGAATGTCCATCACAGGTTCACGTCCATATCTATCCCGCTTGTATCATGGATGATTTTCTTCACCTGGCTCCGGTTCCCCTCCCGGATCGCCTGCAGCATATCGGAGTGGACAAGGGCCGCAAAAACAGCCTTGTTCGCTTCAGAGGCATGACCCCGCGCCAGAATTTCTTTCCTGAGCGACCCCATGATCTCAAGCAGAATTTTGTATTCGGGACCATACTGCCGCTGCAAGTCTTCTTTAATTTTTCTGGCCAGCGCGGGGCTCTTGCCCCCCGTAGAGACGGCAATCGACAGATCGCCCTGCTGCACGAGCGACGGCAGGATGAAGTTGCATCTGTCCGGATCATCGACAATATTGACGAGTGTGCCCAGGGACAGGGCATCCTGTGAGACCCGTGCGTTCACGTCATCGCGGTCCGTGGCGCCGATGACCATGAACGCCCCGTCAAGCGCCTGCTTGTCATAGTCCACATCGATGTGTTCGATGGCGTTCGCCCTTTTTCTATCTTCCAACAAGGGCGTAAGCGTCCGGCTGACAATTGTCACCTGCGCGCCGCATTCGATGAGCCGCTCCGCCTTTCTTTCCGCGACCGCACCGCCGCCTACGATGACGCACCGTTTGCCTGTGATATCCAGACTGATCGGGTAATATTTCTTCATTTGCAAATACCGATTAAATTACTTCCCCCTTGACGGGAGAGGGTTCGGATCATCCCCTCCCGCCAGCGGAGGAGAAAATTGACTTTTTACGCGCCCGTGAAAGCTTGAATGATCCCGAAAAAATACCGGCGAAGACTATCACGAAGCCCGGTAAAATTCAAGCTGCTTGAATTATGCTCAAAAAGAGGATATACGAACACAAAAAGTAAAAGGTCGATTACATAACGTTGAGGAGGGGGCCATGCCGAAGCAAAACGGAAGGGGAACGGACCTCAAGGACAAATGGATGAAGGTCGAATTGACGGCGCCTTCCGAATTGATCGATGCCCTGTCCAACTTCATGACGGAAATCGGGGCGCAGGGCGTATTTCAGGAGGCGTCTTATCTGGAATCGTCAAACGGCTTTGCGGAAAATGCTGACAGCGAAACACTCAAGGCATACCTGCCCTTTGATATTCGTCTCGAAAGCAGATTGAAATCCCTGCAAATCTACATTGAAAGCCTTTCTCAAGTGTTCCCGGATCTCAGGAAACCTGTCTTTGAGACGGAGCGGATCGATGACCCGGACTGGGGGGAGGCCTGGAAAAAGTATTTCAAGCCGTTGCGCGCGACAAAAAATATTGTGATCAAGCCGACCTGGGAGCGGTTTACGCCGGTCGGTCATGATATTGTGATCGATATCGATCCGGGCATGGCCTTTGGCACGGGCCAGCATGCCTCGACGAGGCTGTGCCTCCAGGCGATTGAATATCTGCTGCTGCAGGAACGTACGATGGCGAAATGGCGCGTCCTCGATGTGGGAACCGGAACGGGGATCCTCGGCATCTCCTGCGCGAAGCTGGGCGTGCATAAAGTGGTGTGCGTGGACAGCGACAAGAAAGCCGCTGATATTGCTCGCGAAAATGTTGCGATCAATGACGTGGAAGACCGCGTCGAGGTCATCAACCGGGATGTTGCGACGATTCATGAACGATTTGATTTGATTGTGGCCAACCTGACGGCGAAAATTCTCACAAAGCACCGGTCGCATCTGGTTTCTCTGTTGGGGCCGGACAGCTACATGATTATTTCGGGCGTCATCGAGCAGGACCGCGAAGAGATTGAAAGTCATTTTATCACGGCCCCCCTGACCTCCCACCATATGATCACCGAAAAGGAGTGGCTCTGCTATGTGCTTAGAAAAGGGGGAAGCGCATATTGACCATCCCGCGAATTTTCCTGCCCTGCCCGATGGATGTCGGCGATTTCTGTGCGCTGCGGGAGGAGGATCAGACATACATCAAATCCGTCCTGCGTCTGAAAAAAAATGATCATCTGGTCGTTTTCGACGGACAGGGCCATGAATACCAGGCCATGATCAGCCGGATGCAGGGCAGCCGGACCGTTGTCGAGATTCTGAAAAAACATCCCCTGCAGGACAAGCCCGTTCGCATCACGCTGTCGCAGGCCCTTCCCAAAGCCGGCAAGATGGATTTTATCATTCAGAAGGCCACCGAACTCGGCGTTGACCGCGTGATTCCCTTCCAGTCAGCCCGCTGCGTATCGAGGCTCACGGATGATAAAAAAGGGCAGAAAGTGTCACGGTGGCAAAAGATCGCTGTCGAAGCGGCCCGGCAGTGCGGACGGGCGGATGTGCCGGTGATCAGCCCCTGCGTTGATTTTCAGGAAATGATCGGCGACGGAGAGCGCAAGGGTGTCAAAATCATTTTCTGGGAAGAGGAAACGCAAACCGGATTGAGCGATGTATTGAGACATCAACATTCGGAATTGGCGGAAGAATTCTTTATTGTCGTGGGACCCGAGGGGGGTTTTTTGAAAGAAGAGGTGGACCGGGCCAGGGAAGCCGGTTTTCAATCCGTCAGCATCGGAAGGCAGATACTGAGGGTCGAGACGGCGGTCCTGGCGATACTGTCGATCATTCAGTATGAAAAGGGAATCCTGGGCGGATCTCTGTGTTCGGGGTCTGAGCGATGACGGAAGAACGTTTCGGAGGATTCTGGCGGCGAGCCGTTGCTTACGGGATTGACAAGGCGATACTCCAGATTTTCTATATCATCCTGTTTATCTTTGGATTCCTGATCCAGGGGGTTAATCAGCCCGTCCGGGGCTGGATGGCGATGGACCTGTATAACGGTTTCCCGGATATCGGCGTCATCTGGATCTATTATCTGATAACGCTGTTTCTGGATATGATTTATTTCACATGGTTTCATGGCTCCGTCGGCCAGACGCCCGGCAAGATGATGCTTGGACTGCGCGTCGTGCAGGCGACAGGCGGGCCCATGACGTTCGGGCGTGCCTTCCTGCGGTGGGTGGGCTATCTCATTTCCAAGCTTGCCGTGTATCTGGGATTCATCTGGATTGCCTTCGATCGCAGGAAGCAGGGCTGGCATGACAAGATTGCCGGCACCATCGTCGTTACGGTTAAAAAAGGCCTTGACAAGGAATCGGATATTATATAGGCACAGGGTCCGTTTTTTGCTGAAGCGGGATAAGGATCGTCTGCAAAGGGCCGGTAGCTCAGTCGGTAGAGCATCGGACTGAAAATCCGAGTGTCGACAGTTCAATTCTGTCCTGGCCCACCATTAAAATCAAGGGGTTATGCTTCATTTGCATGACCCTTTTTTTCTCAAAAAGAGCGATTGTGCTTGGAATTGTGCTTGCCTGGTTTTTTAAATAGGCCTCTTGCCTTCGCGCGGCCTGTTTTAGATCATCCCCACTTACTATTGTCATGTCAATCAAGAAATGTCATTTCGACCGCAGGGAGAAATCTAAGATTTCTCAGTCGTGAAGACTCCTTCGAAATGACAGAGTATCGTTGACACGACACTATATTGTATTGTAACGCTCGAAAACCGATCTCGTTTTATGCCCTGAAATCATCATTGCAACACGCTCCGGGGTTCCGGCCCTAAACTGATTCCTGCACGCTGTGCGCCTGAAATCATGCGGTATCTTTGAGTAATGTGAGGCATGGTCTTGTCCGTGATGACAAGCACTAATATTTAAATGTTTCGGTTTTAAAATAATTCAAAGAGTGCTATATTGCTGAATAGATTTGATGACTTCGGGTCGAAACATGCAGAGGTGGGCAGTTAAAATTGCAGATTGGGGATGGTACGAACAACTGTAGTTTACAGTCCAACAGATTTTTTTCAGACCCTCGTTATTCGTATCAGGACAATGATGCTGGGGGAATACAATGATAAAAGAAAACCAAATCGGTCTGGACAGCGCCGGCGTCCCGTCGAAAGGCACAGGCCAGACCCTGCGCCGGCGGGCGGAAGAAATTGCCCGGGAAAAGGCCGCCCGGATGCCGGAAAACCTGGAGGCGCTGTCGCCCGAAGAAACGCGGCGGACGCTCCACGAACTGCGGGTGCATCAGGTCGAGATGGAAATGCAGAACGAGGAGCTGCGCCGGGCACAGGCGGAGCTGGACGCCTCCCAGGCGCGCTATTTCGACCTCTACGATCTGGCCCCGACGGGATATTGCACCGTCAGCGAAAAGGGGCTGATCCTGGAGGCTAACCTCACCGCCGCCACCCTGTTGGGCGTCGCCCGGGGCGCACTGGTCAAACAGCCTTTGACCCGGTTCATCCTCAAGGAGGACCAGACCGTCTACTACCGGCAACGCAAGAAACTCTTTGAAACCCATTCGACAAACTCAGGGCAATCTGGTGAACCGCTGGTGTGCGAACTGCGCATGGTGAAAATGGATGGACCTGCATTCTGGGCACATCTGGCGGCAACCGCCGCGCAGGACGCCGCCGGCGCGCCCGTGTGCCGCGTCGTGATAAGCGACATCAATGACTGCAAGCGGGCGGAGGAAGCGCTGCAACAGGCGCACGATGAACTGGAACAGCGTGTGGTTGTGCGGACGGTGGAGTTGAGGCGAGTCAATAAAGAGCTGCGGATGAACATCCTTGGGCGCAGGCAGGCAGATGGGGCGCTACAGGAAGGCGAAGAGAAATACCGTTCCCTGGCGGCTTCTGTAGATTCCATGTATTTGGTGGATAGGAACCGCACCTATCTATTCATGAATGAAGGGCACAGAATGAGATTCGGCCTGCCGTTGGAGGAAATCATCGGCAAAAGATACGGCGAATTCCACTCCGAGGAGGACACAGATGATTTTGCGGATTGTATCAGAGAAGTATGTAAAACCGGCAAATCGATCATAAATGAACACCGGAGTGAAAGGGATGGAAGGTATTTTCTCCGTACATTCACACCGATCATGGATCAGAGCCCCGCTGGAGTTATATCGAAAGTCGTGATTGTTTCGAAAGATATTACCGACCGCAAGCAGGCTGAAAAAGACCTTATCAAAACCGTGCAGCAGTTGCAGGAAACAAGCGACATGCTGATCCAGTTCGAAAAGGAAGCGGCGGTTGGACGTTTGGCC
>JAUSOK010000118.1 GCA_030656035.1 Syntrophales bacterium | reverse complement strand
CCTTATGATCGAATGGCGCTTGCTGCCGGAATGAAAAGGTGATCATGATGATCAGAATGCAGAACGTTGCAATGGAGGCGACGATAGACCACCGGTATTTATTGCCTGGGTTCATTGGCGACCACCCTTATCAACGGTTCGCCGCCCTTTATACATTGAATCGAAACAGAACAATATCCCCGTCACGAATCTCATAATCCTTGCCCTCAATGTGCAGCAATCCCTTTTCCCTGGCCTGGGCCAGTCCCCCCGATTTCATAAAATCATCATAATGTAGGATTTCAGCGCGGATAAATCCTTTCTCCATATCGCTATGGATCTTTCCAGCGGCAAGCGGGGCCTTTGTTCCGGCAGGAACCGTCCATGCACGGAGTTCCGGACCCACCGTCGTGTAGAAAGTAATGAGGCCAAGCAGTTCGTAGCCGGTCCGGATCAACTGATGGAGTCCTGATT
Source organism: Syntrophales bacterium (assembly GCA_030656035.1). GTDB lineage: Bacteria > Desulfobacterota > Syntrophia > Syntrophales > Fen-1087 > JAPLJM01. The sequence continues at coordinate 35,985 of JAUSOK010000118.1, read as the reverse complement.
CGTGCAATCCGAGGTCTTCCAGAAACGGCTGACGTTCCTCTTTTGGAAGCGCCATGATTTCGGCTTCCAGATCCCCGCAGATCACGATGACCTTTGCCCCCCGGCGCGCGACTGTTTTTTCAACCCGCTGAACGTAATCCGACTTTCCCTTCAGCACCGCCTCGCTGACGTTGGCGACGTACAGGGTATTTTTGGATGTCAGTAAATCCAATTCATCAAGCATCTCATGGTCCTCGGCAGGCGGGATGTTTCTGGCCGCAAGGCCCCGCCCGAGCGCATCCCGGCATCGTGCGTAAACATCCAATTCTCTGCGGAGGGACTTATCTCCCGTTTTCAGCAGTCTTTCCGTTTTTTCCATGCGTTTTTCGACAGCTTCCAGGTCCGCCAGGATGAGCTCGGTGTTGACGATGTCTATGTCCCGGACAGGATCGATCGAGCCGTCCACATGCACAATGTTCGGATCGTCAAAGCAGCGCACGACATGCACAAGGGCGTCCACTCCACGGATATGGCTGAGGAATAAATTCCCGAGACCTTCGCCCCGGCTGGCGCCTTTTACGAGCCCGGCAATATCCAGGAATTCCACCGTCGTGTAAGTGATTTTCGGAGGCGAGATGATCGCGGCAATTTTCCCCAGCCGCTCGTCCGGAACAGGGACAATGCCGATATTAGGATCGATTGTGCAGAAGGGATAGTTGGCCACTTCGGCGCCCGCTGCGGTCAGGGCATTGAAGATGGTGGACTTACCAACGTTCGGAAGGCCTATGATGCCGCATCTGAAACCCAATGGACGTTCCTTTCAGGATGGATAAAAACATATCAGATCGTCCTGCGAAAACTATATGCCCGCGACGCCCGTGTCAAGTATTTTTGGCCAAAAAAAGGGTGGATTGCTCCACCCTTTCGTTGATGCGAAGATCAGAAGATCATCGGTTATCCATAGATCATTTTGTGCAGGACCATGATGGCGGGAATCGTCACGAGCGAGACGACCGACATCAATTTGATCAGGATATTCATGGCCGGGCCTGAGGTGTCCTTGAAGGGATCGCCGACAGTGTCGCCGACCACGCCGGCCTTATGGGTGTCCGAGCCCTTGCCGCCGAGGTTGCCCTTTTCGATGTATTTTTTCGCGTTGTCCCAGGCGCCGCCCGCGTTGGCCATCAAAAGACCGATAACAACGCCGACCAGCGTCGCTCCCGCGAGGAAGCCGCCCAGGGCATGGGGGCCGATCAGAACGCCGACGAGCACCGGCGAGACGACGGCTGCGATCCCCGGCAAGATCATCTTGCGCAAGGCGGCCTTCGTGGCGATATCGATGCAGCGGTTCGTGTCGGGCGGCGTCGTGCCTTCCATGAGGCCCTTTATTTCCCGGAATTGGCGTCTGATTTCATTGACCATATCGAAGGCCGCATCGCCCACGGCGGTCATGGTCATGGCCGCCAGCAGGCAGGGCAGCATCCCGCCGAGGAAAACGCCCGTGATGACAGTGGCATTCGTGAGGTCGAGGACAAATATTTCAAAACCCGGATAGGTTTTCATCGTGGCGGCGTAAGCGGCAAACATGGCCAGCGCCGTCAGGGCCGCTGAACCGATGGCAAAACCCTTGCCGATGGCTGCCGTTGTGTTGCCGACGGAGTCGAGACCGTCGGTGATTTCTCTGGTCTGCGGCGGCATGTGGGCCATTTCGGCGATCCCGCCCGCATTGTCGGCGATGGGGCCATAGCTGTCAACGGACATGGTCATGCCCACCGTACCGAGCATGCCGACGCCGGCGATGGCAATTCCGTAAAGACCGGCGCAGAGGAAAGAGATCCAGATGGCCATGGCAATCAGGAAAACCGGAAGGGCCACGCTTTCAAGGCCAACGGCAAAACCCGTGATGATATTCGTTGCCGGACCCGTCTGGGAGGCCTTTGCGATCCGGATGACAGGCCCGTGCGCCGTATAATATTCCGTGATGCCGCCGATCATCATGCCGACTACGATCCCCAGAATGACGGCCCAGAAGGCGCCCAGTTTGCTGATCATGCCGACGCTTTTGAGATACTCGTCGGACATTCCCGCCGTCTGATACTTCACGACAAAATAGGAGAAAATGATGAACAGAATGCCTGCGATGTACAGGGAGTTGCTCAGGGCGGACTGCGGTTTCATGTTCTTGAGAAAGTTGAAGCAGCCGATGCCGATGACGGAGGCGACGAGCCCCACCATGATGAAGAGCATCGGCAGAGACATCCAGGCCATGCTATGCGCGCCCATGGTCGCGCCGATGGCGATGGCGGCGATGACGGAACCGCAGTAGGATTCATAGAGATCAGCGCCCATTCCGGCGATATCCCCGACGTTGTCGCCGACGTTATCCGCGATGACGCCGGGATTTCTCGGATCGTCTTCGGGGATGCCCGCCTCAAGTTTCCCCACGAGGTCGGAACCGACATCGGCTGACTTGGTATAGATGCCGCCGCCGACGCGGGCAAAAAGGGCGATGGAAGAGGCGCCCATGGCAAAGCCGTTGATGACCGTGGGGTTCTTTTCCGAGAAGAAATAAAAGAAGATACCGAGGCCCAGCAGCCCCAGACTGGCGACGGCCAGCCCCATGACGGAGCCGCCGAAGAAGGCCACCGTCAGCGCCCGGCCCTGGCCGAATTCCGCCGCGGCCTGGGCCGTCCTCGCGTTGGACTGGGTGGCCGCCTGCATGCCGAAGACCCCTGCCAGCATTGAACCGACGGCCCCGGACAGGAAGGCAACGGCGGACATTTTAGACTCCAGGGAGAAAAAGAGTAAAACAAACACGACGACAATGAAGATCGCAATGATCTGATACTCCCGCTTGAGAAAGACCATGGCGCCCGCGTGAATCTTGTTCATGATTTCCACCATGACCGGGTTCCCGGGAGAGAACGTCATGACATATCTGTAGATCAGAAATGCCAGCACCAGGCCAATTACAGCCAGTAACATTGAATAATTAACTAAATTTTCCATGCACCTAATTTAAACCTCCTCAAAATTATTTATGGTTTTCCCATGATACTTACACATTGCCGCCTGAATCCCAGATGAGAGCATTTCGGTCAGGATCTCAGCCGATTTTGTGAGTACTTCCGGCAGCAGGTCCATTTCGTCCGCAGAAAAAGGCGAAAGAACATGGCTTTCAACCATTTCCCTGCGATCCGGTTTCCCGATGCCCAGCCTGACCCGGTTAAAATCTGCATCGACCAGGTGGTCGATGATCGAGATCAACCCTTTGTGCCCTCCGTGACCGCCGCCGGCCTTCAACCGAATGGTTCCGAACGGCAGATCCAGGTCATCATGAACGACGATGACGTCCACAATAGCAATTCTTAAATAATCAAAGAACTTTTTAACAGGCCCCCCGCTCAGGTTCATGTAACCCTGCGGCTTGACGAGCAGGGCGGGATGACCGGAAATGTTTCCCTTTCCGAAAAAGGCGCCAAATCCCCGCTGACCGATGCCGATCCGATGCTGGTCAGCCAGCCGATCCAAGACCAGGAAGCCGATGTTGTGACGGCTGAACTGATATCTGCTTCCCGGATTTCCGAGACCGGCGATCAGTTTCACAAGAGTGATCCTCTCGCTTGTTCCTCCTGTCTATTGACCCCTTTATCAGCTTTCGCTTTTTGCACCTTTTTGGCCGACGACCTCCGGTTCGGCCTGTTCTTCAGGCGCTTCCGCTTCGAGCGTTGTAGCCGCCGCTTTGGGCGGAGATACGGTGGCAATGACAGACTCGCCGTCGTCAAGCAGCGTAAGACCATCCATCGCCACGACATCACTCACGCGCAGATGATCGCCAATGTTGAGGCCGCTGATGTCCACCTCGATGAAATCCGGGAGTTTTGTCGGTATGCAAGACACCTTGATCTCCCGCTTCACATGCTGCAATTCACCGCCGTTTTCAACGCCGGCCGGCGTGCCTTTGAAGTGAATAGGCACATCAAACGTGAACGGGCGGTCCATGCTGATCTCATAAAAATCCGCATGATAGAAACGCCTCGTAACGGGTTCCATCTGAACTTCCTTGACCATGGACATTTTTTCATGTTTCTTGCCGCCGTCTTCGATGATCAAACGGATGAACACATTTTCTTCGCGCTTCCTCAGCAATTTTAGTAAATCCACCGCGTTGACGGATAAAAGCATCGCCTCCGCACTGGGACCATAAAATACGGCAGGTACGCCTCCCGCCATTCTCAATCTTCGGGCCGGGCCCTTGCCGGTTTCCTTGCGAATAAGGGCGTTTAATTCAATCGCCTCCATCTAATCCTCCTATATGAATAACGAACTTATGGAATCGTTGTAGTAAATTCTTCTAACCGCTTCGCTAAGCAGTGACGCGACGGACAGCACCTTGATGCATTTGCAGGCCTGCGCCTGGGGAAGCAGCGGGATTGTGTCCGTCACGATAACTTCTTTAATTTCCGATTTTTCAAGCCTTTCAATGGCCGGCCCGGAAAGCACGGGATGGGTGGCGCACACGGATACCTCAACGGCGCCGGCCTCTTTCAAAGCGGCGGCGGCATGGACGACCGTCCCCGCCGTATCAATCATGTCATCCAGAATAATGACCTTTTTATCTCTGACATGTCCGATGATATTCATGATCTGAGCTTCGTTCGGCCCCTCCCTGCGCTTGTCGATGATGGCGAGATTCGCCCCCAGTCGTGATCCGAAAGCCCGCGCCCTTTCCACACCGCCGGTATCGGGAGAAACGATAACGATATCATCCTGAAAATTCTTTTTCATGTAGTCTAAAAGGACCGGCGTTGCAAAGAGATTATCGACGGGGATGTTAAAGAAGCCCTGGATCTGACCGGCGTGAAGGTCCATCGAAAGAACCCGATGGGCGCCTGCCGTGGTGATCAGGTCGGCGATCAGTTTCGCTGTAATGGGCGCCCGCGGCGCCACTTTCCGATCCTGGCGGGCATAACCGTAATAGGGAATGACGGCCGTGATGCGGTCCGCCGACGCCCGTTTCATGGCGTCGATCATGATCAGCAGTTCCATGAGCGTGACATTGACGGGCGGACAACTGGACTGGATAATGAAAACATCCATGCCTCTGACATTTTCGTTGATTTCCACCCGGGTTTCGCCGTCGCTGAAGGTGGTTACGCTGGCTTTTCCCAGGGGGACGCCCAGATTGCCGCAAATCTTTTCGGCCAGGGCCACATTTGAATTCCCCGTAAAGATTCGAATTCTTTCAAGCATTGTATTCCTCTCATGGCTGCCGCCATGTTTCTATTGGCTGGGGCGGGAGGATTCGAACCCCCGAGTGCAAGGACCAAAACCTTGTGTCTTACCGCTTGACGACGCCCCAAATGCTTTCTGATCTTAGATGCTCTCAGGCCGGATCTTCGCACGGGACGGCCGGAAAATTCAGATGGACGCCGCTCTGAATACAACCCAGCCGTTCATGCCGGCCAACGCCTTTTCCGCGACAATGGCTTGTTTTTCCTTTTCAAAAATGCCGAAGACGGTGGGACCGCTGCCGGACATGAGAGCCCCCAGGGCGGCGTTCGTCATCAGATTTTTTTTAATATCCGCCAGCACGGGGTGCATCCCGATGGAAACCGTTTCCAGATCGTTAAAGAGCCCTTTAGCCACCTCATGGACCGTCGAAAATCGCGGGATGCTATAATGAATTGTCTCGTTTGTCAATCTTAAATTGAGATTTTGATAAATCATTTTTGTGGACAGCGCAAAGCCCGGATTAACGAGGAGCAGCGAGAATGAAGGGATGTCTTCGGCAACCTGGAGGCGCTCGCCGATACCGAAGGCCCACGCCGTTCTCTCAAAAATAAAAAAGGGGACATCCGCCCCCAGCGTGGCCCCGATCTTCATGAGATCTTCCTTTGTGTAATGACACCCGAAGAGCTCGTTCAGCGTCACAAGCGTCGTCGCCGCATTGGAACTGCCGCCGCCCAGGCCGGCGGCTACGGGAATTTTCTTGTTGATGGCAATGTCAATGCCGCCGGAGATACGGGAGGCGCGCCTGAAAAAGGCCTCCGCTGCCCGGAAAACGATGTTCTCCTCATTTTCAGGAAGGGAGCTGCCGGGGCATCGGATCCTGATCCCCCGCGCTGCCGGCCTGAATATCATTTCATCGCAGAGACTGATCCGCTGCATCAGACTGGCAATATCATGATAACCGTCCCGGCGTTTGCGCAGAACGCGCAGATAGAGGTTGACCTTGGCCGGCGACAGTTTCCGGATCATGGACGTTCCTTTTCCTTGACATAGCGCATCCTCAACTCAAACAGAAGTCCGTCCATCAGGGATTTTTCATCGTCATCGAGATTTCCCTCCGTTTTGGATCTGAGCATGCCCAGAATATCGATTGTCTGCTTGGCCGCAGTCAGATTTCTTTGAGCCTTTTGGGATACCGGATCGGGAAAATCTCCGAAATGATACATGGCCGTGGTGCTTAAGGACAAGACAAAATTGACAAAATTCACCTCCGGGAAGGCCTCTTCGCGCTCGGATTCCGGCGATTCCGTCACGGATGAGAGCTGTTCGGGTTCCGCCTGCATTTCGGCAGGTTTTGCTTCCGCCTCAGATTCGCCGTCCTGGCGCACGTCCCCTGTTTCACCAAAAATCCGTTTGTCGCGGATGATGAAAGATTTGTCTTTCTTTTCTTCCATTTTTTCCTCCTCTATGCGGATCACATACTTTTAAACGGGCCGTTATCTCCTCATTTGTCGGATGTAAGTCAAGATATTTATGGATATTCTACGATTTATTGTTTTTCTGGAAGTTCAGGCCGCCGCTTTTAGACAGATCGACCCGGACGTTATCCCCGTCAGCGAACGTTCCCTCCAGCATCAGCATGGACAGGTCATCCAGAATCATCTTCTGCAATGCCCGTTTTAACGGCCTTGCTCCATAAACCGGGCTGTAGGCGATTTCAGCTATATGTTTTTTCGCCTTCTCTGTCAATGTCAGCGTTATTTTCCGCTCCGACAACCGCTTCCGGATCAGGTCCATCTGAATATCCAGAATCCGATCGATGTCGTCCATGTTCAGGGCCCTGAAGGTGATGATATCATCGATCCGGTTGAGAAATTCCGGCTTGAAGCCGGCCCGCAACATTTCCATGGTTCGCGCCCTCTTTTCCTCGTCGTCGAGGGTCATGTCCTGCATGAACCGGCTTCCGATGTTGGAGGTCATGATCACAATGGAATGCTTGAAATCCACCGTCCGGCCGTGGCCGTCGGTCAGCCGTCCGTCGTCGAGGATCTGAAGCAGGATGTTAAAAACGTCATGGTGGGCTTTTTCAATCTCGTCGAACAGGATGACCGCATAGGGCTTTCGTCGGACCGCTTCGGTCAGGTATCCGCCCTCGTCATAGCCGACATATCCCGGAGGCGCTCCGATCAGGCGGGCCACGGCGTGTTTTTCCATATATTCAGACATATCGATCCGGATCAAGGCCTGTTCAGAGTCAAACATGAATTCGGCGAGCGCCCGGGCCAGTTCGGTTTTGCCGACGCCGGTGGGACCTAAAAAGATAAAGGAGCCGATGGGGCGGTTGGGGTCCTGCAGCCCGGACCGAGCCCTGCGCAAAGCATTCGAAACAGCGGCGATCCCTTCATCCTGGCCGATCACGCGCTCTTTGAGTCTTTCTTCCATATGGATCAGCTTCTGGACATCGCTCTCCAGCATGCGGGCCACCGGGATGCCGGTCCAGTTGGCCACGACATCGGCCACATCCTCTGCATCCACCTCTTCCTTGAGCATTTGTTCTTCCTTCTGCGCTTCCATCAGCCGGAGCTGCTCCGCTTCGAGTTCCTTGTTGAGTTCAACGAGCTTGCCATAACGGAGTTCCGCAGCCCGGGCGAGATTTCCCTCTCGCTGCGCATTTATTTCCTCGGTTTTGCATGATTCGATCCGGCTTTTGATCTCCTGTATGCTTTTAATCGCCTCCTTTTCAGACGTCCATTGGCGCTTCATGCGCTCCATGGTTTCGCGCAGATCCGCCAGTTCCTGTTCGAGCTTCTTGCGTCTGTCCAGAGAGGTCTTGTCCGTTTCTTTGATCAACGACTGCTTTTCTATTTCAAGCTGAATAATTTTCCGGTCAATGGCGTCGATTTCCGCGGGCATGCTGTCCAGTTCGATCCGAAGCCGGGAAGCGGCCTCATCGATCAGATCGACGGCTTTATCGGGCAGGAAACGGTCGGCGATATAGCGGTTCGAGAGGGTGGCAGCGGCAATGATGGCGGAATCCTTGATCCTCACGCCGTGATGGACCTCATAGCGTTCCTTCAGGCCGCGCAGAATGGCGATCGTATCCTCTACGGTGGGTTCCTTGACCAGGATGGGCTGAAAACGCCTTTCCAGCGCCGGATCCTTTTCAATGTACTTGCGATATTCGTTGAGGGTCGTGGCGCCGACGCAGCGCAGTTCCCCCCGTGCAAGAGCAGGCTTCAGCATGTTGGAGGCGTCGACCGACCCTTCCGCAGCGCCGGCCCCGACCACCGTGTGAATTTCGTCAATGAAGAGGATGACTTCCCCCTGGGCGTCCGTCACTTCTTTCAGGACGGCCTTCAGACGGTCTTCGAATTCGCCCCGGTACTTGGCGCCGGCCACCAGGGCGCCGATATCGAGACCCACAACCCTTTTGTTTTTCAGGCTTTCCGGAACATCGCCGTTGACGATGCGCTGGGCCAGGCCCTCCACAATGGCTGTCTTGCCCACACCGGGTTCGCCGATCAGCGCCGGATTGTTCTTTGTCCTGCGCGAAAGGACCTGCATGACGCGCCGGATTTCTTCATCCCGGCCGATAACCGGATCAAAGGTCCCTTTACGAACCAATTCATTGAAATCGCGGGCATAACGCTTCAATGCCTGGTATTTGTCTTCGGGGTTTGGATCCGTAATGCGCTGATTGCCCCGAATATCGACCAGAACTTTGAAAATGCCGTCTTTGGTCACGCCGGCCGCGCGCAATATTCTGGCCGCATCGCCTGCCTTTTCGTCAGAGATGACGATCAGGACATGCTCCGCGCTGACATACTCATCCCGAAGGCGGGCCGCTTCCGTCAGGGCCTGATCCAGAACGCGACTCAGCGCAGGCGAAAGACCCGGTTGCCCGACGCCGGCGCCTTCGACACGAGGTTGTTTGTCCAGCGCCTTCTTGAGTTCAGAGGCAATCCGGCCGGGGTCGGCGCCCAGTTTTTTCAGGGTGGCGCCCACGACCCCCTCCGGTTGATCAAGAAAGGTCAGCAGCAGGTGCTCCGGAGCAATAGCCGGGTGTCCCTGCCGGGACGCCAGGGTCTGCGCGACTTGCAGTGCTTCCTGAACCTTCAGAGTAAATTTGTCAAATCTCATTCTGCCTCCCGTCAATCGATCGGTTTTTCGATGCTGACGAGGATTTTACCGGTTTTAAACACACTGACATTTCCCGTCGATTCGGATAAAACGACGGCGATGGCGTCGGTAAGGCTCGTGATCCCGGCGGCGGCGATATGCCGGCTGCCGAGTCCCTGGGGAAAATCCCTGCTGTCCATTGCGGCGCTCAGATGTCTGCCGGCGGTAACAATCGTGCCGTTGTCCTTGACGATAAATGAGCCGTCAATGGCGGAAAACTCTTTGATGGTCTCTTTGAGATCCGGATTGAGGATGTTTCGCTGTTCGTCCGTATATCCCATGAAAGGATTGATGATCATCTGCCGGGAGAGTTGCATGACCTTTTCGTGGTCTCCCAAAACAAAAATCGTTCCCACCTTCCGGCCTTCCCGGCCCTGGGCCGCCAGTTCGAGCGCCAGGTTCATGACGGCGCCGAAAACTTCCGGATAAACCCCCTGGGCCATATCGCCGAAATTGCCGGAAACCAGAATTTCGAATTCTTTGCCCACATCAACGATGAAGATACTATCCACATAGCCAAACCGCGGGACGCCGCTCACACAGACGAGCTTGTCTCCCTGCGTAAAAAGGCCCATCGCAATGCCCTTGGTGATGGCGATTTTGACCTGGCCGACACGGGTGAGATTGACATTGGGGACATGAATCAAAAGACCACAATTTTTGAATTTTTCCGGGATTTCTTCATCTCCCTTGGTGACGAGAATGATATTCATACAGATGCCGGGATCGTCGACGATCGGGAGATCGTCGGCCACGGCGGCATATAAAAGAACGGCTTTTGCGCCGACCTCGCCGGCAATGCGACAGGCATGCTCAAGAATGACTTTATTGATATTGCCCATTTTTCCTCCCTGCAAACGATCATTTACGGCGTAAGTTAACAACATCTGCGGTTTATGTCAAGCCGGGCCATGATTTTGTGATGCAAGCGAGCGGATGGGCAATGGCGGACAGATCACAAAAAGCTTGACTGTTGAAATCATATCATTATATCGGGATAAACTATAAAATTATTGCATATCTGGGGGCATCCTTGGAATTACCGGCCGTAACGGGCACCCTTGACATTTATATTGCCGAAATAAACCGTTTTCCCATCCTGACAGTGGAAGAGGAATTCAAGCTGGCGGTCCAGCTTAAAAAGTACAACGATATGGCGGCTGCGGAGAAGCTGGTTGTTTCAAACCTCCGTTTTGTCGTGAAAATCGCCCACGAATACCGGAACTACGGCTTGAAGCTCAGTGATCTGATTCAGGAGGGCAATATCGGCCTCATGCATGCGGTGAAGAAATTCGATCCCTACAAGGGCTATCGTCTGATTTCCTATGCGGTCTGGTGGATCAGGGCCTATATGCAGAATTATGTCATCAAATCCTGGAGTCTCGTTAAAATCGGAACCACCCAGGCACAGCGGAAATTATTTTTCAAGCTCTCCCAGGAGAAGAAAAGGCTGGAGACCCTTTCGCAGAAGAGTCCTGAGTTTATCGAGATTGCCGAGTCTCTGGGGGTTAAGGTCGTAGAAATCGAGGAAATGGATCTTCGTCTGAGTCACCGGGACCTCTCATTGGACGCTTCCGTCGGTGAGGATGGTGAAATGACCCATATCGATCACCTGACCTACAAGGGTGAAGACCAGGAAACATCGCTGATCAAAAAGGAGGAGCTCTCCCTGGTTAAAAGGAATATTGCAGGGGCTTTGGCAAAGCTCAATGAAAAAGAAAAATACATCATCAAGCACCGGGTCATGGCCGACGATCCATTGACTCTCCAAGAGGTTGGCAACCGTTATCGGATTACGCGGGAACGGGCCAGGCAGATTGAAAAACAGGCGTTAAAAAAATTGCGACTGGCCATTCCCTATCTGGGGAAAGAACCGGAGATATCAGATGGTTAATCAATGCACATCTTCGGAACGGGCGAGATTCTCAAAGCAGGTGTATTTTTCGAGGAAGGCCAGCTTGACCATGCCCGTGGGGCCATTTCGCTGCTTGCCGATGATAATTTCAGCCAACCCCTTTTCCGGGTTGTCTTCTGACTTGTTATAGACTTCATCCCGATAAATAAAGGCAATCACATCCGCATCCTGCTCAATGGCTCCGGATTCCCGCAAGTCGGCCATATGCGGGCGCCGGTTGGTCCGGTCTTCCACTTTCCGGTTCAGCTGCGACAGGGCGATCACAGGGACGCTCAATTCCTTAGCCAGGGCCTTGAGAGAACGGCTGATCTCGGAAATTTCCTGTTCCCGCGAATCCTTATAGGCCCCACCCCGCATCAACTGGAGGTAATCCAGAATGATCAGGCCAAGGCCGGATTCCGCTTTCAGCCGCCTGGCCTTGGCCTTCATTTCCAGGGCGGTGATGGCCGGCGTGTCATCGATGAAAATAAGGGCTTCGGAAAGCCGGCCGGCAGCCGTGGTCAGTTTCGGCCAGTCCGTCTCTCCCAGAAATCCTTTCCGGAGACGCTGGGAATCCACTTTGGCGACAGTGGACAGCATCCGGAGGGCCAGTTGTTCTTTCGACATTTCCAGCGAGAAAATGGCCACGGGAATCCCGCCCTCCGTTGCGGCATGCTGGGCAATATTGAGTGCAAAGGCTGTCTTTCCCATGCTGGGACGGCCGGCGACGATGATCAGGTCGGATTTCTGCAGGCCGCACGTCAAATCGTCAATTTTTCCAAAACCCGTCGGCACGCCGGTGATCAATTCCTTGCGTTCATAGAGCTTTTCTATGGCCTTGAAACTGTCCTTTATGATGCTTTTGATGGGGTAAAAGGCGGGCCGGATTTTATTTTCGGATATTTGAAAAATGGCACGTTCTGCTTCATCCAGGACCTCATCAATATCCGCACCGGTATTGTAACTTTTCGTCAGAATTTCCGTCGCCGTTCCAATCAGGTGTCGCAGGATGGCTTTCTCCTTGACGATTTTTGCGTAGTGGGCCACATTGGCGGCGGAGGGGACGTTGTCCACCAGGGAGGCCAGATAGGCCATGCCTCCCACCTGATCCAGCTGCTTTTTATCTTTGAGGATGTTGCTTAAGGTGATCAGGTCGCTGGGCTCGTGCCGCTCGGAAAGATCCACGATAGCCGCAAAGATTTTCCTGTGCGACTCGCTGTAGAAGTCCCTGTGTTCCAGGATCTCCAGAACGCTGTGGAACGCCTGGTTGTCCAGAAGAATCCCCCCGAGGATGGACTGTTCCGCGTCCAGATTCTGGGGAGGCACGCGATGCAGGGAAGTGTCAATATCCTTCATGGTCTATTTCTCGATAACGATAGAAAATCATAAAGACACGGGATCATGGCTCAGCCGCCACGACCACCTTGATTTCTGCGGCGACGCCGGCTGACAACCGGATCACCACCGGAAACTCGCCGAGCGCCTTGATCGGTTCGCCCAGCACGATGTTTTTTCGATTTACGTCCAGGCCTTGGGCCAGCAACGCTTCATGGATGTCTTTGGCGTTGACGGAACCGAATAACTTGTTCTGCTCACCGACGCGGCGCACAATCGTGCAAGTGACATCTTTGAACTTTTCCGCCAGCGCTTCCGCGTTCTTCTTTTCCTTTTCCGCCGTCAGCAGGATCGCTTTCTGTTCCTGCTCCAGCACGCTGAGATTCTTAAAATTGGCTTCAATGGCGAATCCTTTGGGAATCAGGAAATTCCGTGCATAGCCGTCGGATACATTCACTGCATCTCCCGCTTTGCCAAGGGATTCCACCTCTTGCTTCAATATTACCTGCATGATGCACCTCCTTCATGATGATCGACGATAGATGATAAATGCCGGTTCACACCCCTGAGTCTTGCGCCGGCTTGATCAGTTTTCTGAAATCAGCCCAGAGATCGAATAACCCCAGGGCCATCACCAAAAGCAACAGATATTGCTGGATTATGATCAGGACGTAGAACAGGACCTTGAAAAAAACGGGGATCCTTTTCACCTTAAAGAAATAGCCGATCACCGAAAAGCCTGCGCAAAGATAAACAAACAGGCAAATGATCAGCAGATTAATGCCTGTATATTTTACCGCGCCGGCCTCAACCAGAAGCATCCCCCCTGCTCCGATCAATAGCCAGACCATTTTCTCGGGCGCCTTCCAGAGGGTCAGGTCGCCAAATTCGGGATAAGGCAGGCCATACTTTTGAAAAAGGCGCCGCGCCGCAAAAATGTTCAGCCAGATGAACAAACCGGCGCCGACCAGGAACATCGCGGGGAAAATCCGGGTCAGCAGCGCGGCGATCGGCCCGGCTTGATCTTTAATAAACGTGAGCTGCTCCGAGGAAATATCCGTTTGCTCGTAAATCTTGATATTTTCTGCAATGCTGCTCAGAATATAGCTTTCCATGAGCCGCAAAGGCGGCTGTCCTGTTTGATAACTCTGCAGCAGCAGCAGGCAACCGCCGCATGCCAGCAGGACCGCCACAGGAATAATCAGCGTTCTTTCGACAGGCCACGGTTTTCTGAGCACTTCCGCAAGCATGATTCCCGTTCCTCCAGCAAACATAAGGAGCAGCAGGGGAAAGATGATGTCCGGATTGATTAGCTTAAGAATCAGCAGAACCAGCGTCAGCGAGACCGCAAAAACGGCACCCCCCCTGAACCTTCCGAGCTTTGTATAATAAAAGAGAACCGGCAGCGGCGTCAGGACAATCACGATGGCGCCTGCCAGGGGGATCAGCACAACCGACAAGAACGAAAGGGTGGATACGGCGATACCCTGAATAAAATCACGATTAAGGAATCCGCCCCATTCTTCTTTCAAATGTCAACCCTGTCGCCCATCGGCGTTTTTAACTCTTGATGATCCGCATGAAACACACGGATGAGATCATCAAACGGCTCCTGCAAAACCTCTATTACCAACGAAGCCTCAGCCTTCGGAAACGACAAAGGGCAACAGCGCAATCGTTCTGGCCCTCTTAATGGCCAATGTCAACTCTCGCTGGTGGATGGCGCAATTCCCCGTGATTCTCCGCGGCATGATTTTGCCCCGCTCTGTGACAAAGTCCCTCAGGGTCATGGGATTTTTGTAGTCACTTTTGATCGTGGAATCCGTGCAGAACCGACAGAATTTCCGGCGGTGAAAAAATTTTTTCTGTGGTCTTGGCGGCCTCTGACCATGAAACCTCGATGTTTCCGCCATAATTATGCGCCTCCTTCTTGGACTTCTGAGGTCTTTGCCTCGACGGGTTCAATGGGAAGTGCCGGGCTGCCTGCTGAATTTTCTATGATCTTGATTTCCGTCTCTGCAGCAGCCACAGCGGGCGAACCGGCGGCAAGTTCCCTCTCGAGATCTTCCAAAATGACATGGTCGTCCTTTTTAACCGTCATGAACTTCAGAATTTTATCATCGATTTTGAGATTTCTCTCCAGTTCGACGACGGTGGCGCTTTGACCTGCAAAATCGATAAGCATATAAAATCCCTTGTTATGCTTCCTGATTTCATAAGCCAGCTTTCTTTTTCCCCACTTTTCAACCTTTAGTACCATCCCCTTGTGGTTTGTGATGATAGACCTGTAGCGATCAATCAATCCGGTGATTTCATCATCCGGAAGATCAACAGGGACAATCATAACCGTCTCGTATCTCCTCAATGTTTTCTCCTCTCGGCTCTAAAGTCCGGAAAGAACATCCGGACAAGGAGTCCCTTTTATTTTAAAACGGATGCGGTCTTTATATCATAATTTTTCATAAATCAAGAAATTTATCTCCATCGAGATGGAACCGCTCCCTAAGTTCTCCAAAGACGCATCGGCTCGACGATCTTGCCATCACTGAGGTCGGCGTATCTGCTCATGACAGGCTTATATCAATCTTGGATGCCGATTTCAGCCTAAATGAGAACCCGTCCCTAATTCTCTATTCTTATAAAAAAGGGAGTGAAAGTCGTTTTATCGCTTCCCCTCCCTGTTTTTTATAATAGCAATGACTTGATTTTAGGTGATCAGTTTCAAAAGCGGATTGGCGTAAATGACGACCAGTGCAATAACCAGCGCATAGATCGCCACGGATTCGATCATCGCCAGACCGACCATCATGGTGAGCAGGATTTTTCCCTGCGCTTCGGGGTTTCTGCCGACGGCAGTCGTCGCACCGCTTAATCCCTGTCCCATACCAAAACCCGCGCCGATTGCGCCGAGACCGACGGCCAAACCGGCAGCAAAGACGCTGGACGCCAGTACGATCGCCCTGGTATAGTCCACTGTGCCTGCGGCGGCCTTCTCCGCTGCCATAGCAAGCGACGCGAAGAACATAACGAACAGGATCCCGATGACTGCTGATGCGAATACCTTTACGGTTTTTACCATAACTGTCTTTACCATCCTTTCTTGAGTTTTTTTACTTGATAAAACCTGACTTGCTGCAAAAAACCGATGCCTGGCGCTCCCACCTCCCTTCCTGAAACGATCGTACAGACCTTGCAAAGCGGGATCGCAAAAACCCGCTTCCCTGCCTCCGCGCCGCCTGCCAAATGAGACGACCTTGAGCGCAACTCCGCGATTTTCTATAATGCAAGGCAATGAATTGTCAAGAACTAATTTGGTAACTTGATTGCAGCATTAATTCTTTGGCAAAGCCGTTGGGATTTATGTTATAGGCCTGCATGTAATTAATGACGGCCCCATGATGCTGACAGATGAAGAACGCATAATCGGCAGACTCATTCAACGGGATCTCGCCATGACCAGGCGTCCCTACCGGGAGATCGCCGATCAAACCGGCATGACGGAACAGGACGTCCTGAATGTGATCAGACAGATGCTGGCGCGGGGCCTGATCCGGAAATTCGGCGCCGTCGTGCGCCACCGGGAGGCGGGTTTTTCCGCAAACGCCATGGTGGTCTGGGCCGTCCCGGAAGATCGCCGTGAACAGGTGGGACAGATGCTGGCGTCTTTTGCCGAAATCACCCACTGCTACGAGAGGTCGCCCGCATTTGAAGGAAAATACAATCTCTTCAGCATGATCCACCTGCGCAATCAGGATATCGAAAAAATCGTTGAAAAGATCGCAACCGTCACGGGGATACAGGATTATCGGATCCTCGCAAGCGAAGAGGAATTCAAAAAGAGCAGCATGGAGTATTTTGCGTGAACCCATTATCCCGGACGCTGTTTGAGAAGGCGAAAAAAATCATCCCCGGGGGCGTCAACAGCCCCGTCCGGGCCTTCGGCGCGGTACAGGCGACGCCGATCTTTATCCGCGAGGCGCAGGGCTCCCGTGTGATTGATGTGGACGGAAATGAATATGTGGATTACGTCATGTCCTGGGGGCCCATGATGCTTGGCCACAGCCATCCGGTCGTGACCGAGGCTATCCGGCAGGCGGCCGGCAGGGGGGCCAGCTATGGGGCGCCGACGGAGCTGGAAGTGGAAATGGCGGAGATCCTCATCGACGCCATTCCTTCATTGCAAATGGTCCGCATGGTCAGCTCCGGTACGGAAGCCGTCATGAGCGCCGTCCGCCTGGCCCGCGGCTATACGGGAAGAAATAAAATCATCAAATTCGCGGGCTGTTATCACGGCCATGCCGATTCGCTGCTTGTCAAGGCGGGCTCCGGCGTCGCGACGCTGGGCATTCCGGGAAGCCCCGGCATTCCGGCGGCGCTTGCCGAACTGACGATCACGCTGCCCTTCAACGATATCGAAGCCGTGGAAGCGGCCGTTGAGCTTCACCGGGATGACCTGGCCTGCGTGATCATCGAACCAGTGGCCGGGAATATGGGTGTGGTCTCGCCCAAACCGGGATTCCTCGAAAAATTGCGGGATGTTACCGAAAAACACGGCGTCCTGCTGATCTTCGATGAAGTCATCACGGGCTTCCGCCTGACCTACGGCGGGTATCAGAATCTCATTCATATCGAACCGGACCTCACGTGTCTGGGCAAGATCATCGGCGGGGGCCTCCCGGTCGGCGCCTTCGGCGGCAAACGAGAGATCATGGAAAGACTGGCCCCCATCGGCCCGGTTTACCAGGCGGGCACGCTCTCGGGCAATCCCGTCGCCATGGCCGCCGGTCTGACCACGCTGCAGATCCTCAGGGATAACCGCGACGCCTACGAAATGCTGGACCGCCGCACCTTCCATATCTGCGACGAGATTCTCGCGCTCTTCGCACAGAAGGGCCTGCCCGTGAAGATCAACCGCGCCGGTTCGATGTTTACCATTTTTTTTACCCCGGAGGAGGTTTTTGACTTTGCCTCGGCCGGCCGGAGCGACACTGAAGGGTATGCGCGCTATTTCCGGGGGATGCTGGCAAACGGGATCAGCCTCGCGCCATCCCAGTTTGAAGCGGCGTTCCTTTCCTTCGCCCATACCCCGGAAGACATGGAAAAGACGCTTGCTGCCTGTGCGCAAACATTGAAAGCGCTTTAGCGCACGGAAATATATGACGGAAACAGGCTTTTCTGAAATGACGATGACAGAGAAATGACCATCATGAATGTCCCTGCTTTTGAATCCTTTCTGAAGCGGCAGCACCGCATCGCCGTCGTCGGCCTGGGCTATGTGGGCCTGCCGCTGGCGGTTCACTTGTCGGCCTGTTTTTCCGTAGTCGGTTACGACGTCAAGGAAGGCCGGATTGCCGAACTCAAACAGGGCCGCGATCGGACGCTTGAAATCCCTCAGGAAGCATTAAAGAAGGCCGCCATTGTTTTGTCCGCGGATGCCGAGGTTTTATCGACCTGCCGCATGATCATTGTCGCCGTCCCCACACCTATCGACGATTCCCGCATCCCGGACCTGAATCCCCTTAAAAACGCCGCCGCCGCCGTGGGACGGCATTTGACCGCCGGTTCAACTGTCGTCTTCGAATCCACCGTCTATCCGGGTGTCACCGAGGAAATCTGCGTTCCCATCCTGGAGAGGGAATCGGGATTGAAACTCGGCAAAGGCTTTACGGTGGGTTATTCTCCCGAACGGATCAATCCCGGCGACAAGGTCCATACCCTGGATAACATCACCAAGGTTGTCTCGGCGTCAGACCCGGAAACCCTGGCGCTTCTGTCGCAAATATACGGCGCCATCGTCAAGGCCGGAGTCTACAAAACGTCGGGCATCAAGGTCGCGGAAGCCGCGAAGGTTATTGAAAATACCCAACGGGACATCAACATCGCCCTGATGAACGAGCTGTCCATCATTTTCAACCGCATGGGCATCGATACGCTGGAAGTCCTCGAAGCCGCCGGCACCAAATGGAATTTTCTGCCCTTTCGCCCCGGACTCGTGGGGGGCCACTGCATCGGCGTTGATCCCTACTACCTGACCTACAAGGCGGAAAGCATGGGCTATCATCCGGAAATGATCCTGGCCGGACGCCGCATCAATGACAACATGGGAAAATACATCGCCGAGCGCACGATCAAAATCATGATCAACGCCGACATTGCCGTACGAAGCGCCCGCGTGGCCGTCCTGGGTATGACCTTCAAGGAAAATATCCCCGATTTGCGCAATACCCGCGTCATCGATATTATTACGGAACTGAAGGATTACGGCGTGGACGTGATCGTTCATGACCCCCTGGCCGACCCGGCCGAGGTGGACGATTACTATGGCCTGACAATGACGAAGGTTCAGGATATTCAAGGGGTGTCTGCGGCGATAGTCGCCGTTGCCCATCAGGATTATATAAATCTCGGACTCGCCGGAATCGCCGGTTTGTGCTGCCACGATCAGCCGATTATCGTCGATGTAAAGGCCATCTTCGATCCGGAAGAGGCCCGAAAGCTTGGGATTCGGCTCTGGCGGCTATAAAGGGAAAAACCACATGAGAAACATTCTGGTCACGGGCGCCGCCGGTTTCATCGGCTATCATCTGTCAAAGCGGTTCCTCGAAGCCGGCGATGCAGTCGTCGGCCTCGATAATTTGAATGATTATTACGACGTGAATCTGAAAATGGCGCGCCTGGCTCTGCTGAAAGAAAGTCCGTCGTTCCGCTTTGTCCGGATGGACATCGCCGACCGCGAGGGCATGGCCGACCTTTTCCTCAAGGAACCCTTCGAACTTGTGGTTCACCTGGCGGCCCAGGCCGGCGTCCGTTATTCAATCATCAATCCGTATGCTTACGTGGACAGTAATCTGGTCGGGTTCATCAATATCCTTGAAGGCTGCCGTCACCGGAAGGTCAGACATCTCGTCTTCGCCTCATCCAGCTCCGTTTATGGAGCAAACACACTGATGCCCTTTTCGATCCACCACAATGTCGATCACCCGCTGAGTCTCTATGCAGCCACGAAAAAGGCGAATGAGCTGATGGCCCACACCTATGCAAGCCTCTATAAGCTGCCCTGCACGGGACTGCGCTTTTTCACCGCCTACGGTCCCTGGGGAAGACCCGATATGGCCCTTTTTTTATTTACAAAGGCCATCCTGGAGGATCAGCCCATTGACGTGTACAACCATGGCCGGATGCAGAGGGACTTCACCTATATCGATGACATCATTGAGGGCGTCTATCGGATCTCGACAAGGATTCCGGCGCCGAATCCGGACTGGCGGGGAGACCACCCGGACCCGGCCACGAGCTTCGCCCCCTATAAGATCTACAATATCGGCAACAACAACCCCGTCGAACTGCTTCACTTTATTGCAGCGCTCGAAAAAAGTCTCAATATGAAAGCGAAGAAGAACTTTCTGCCGCTGCAGCCGGGCGACGTCCCCGCCACCTGCGCCGATGTGGATGACCTTATGGCTGACGTTGACTTCAGACCGGCGACGCCCGTCGAGGAGGGGATAAAAAAATTCGTGTCCTGGTATCGGGAATATTACAAAGTATAGCAACCATTGGAAGCGGAAAGGAAGATATTTTCATGAAAAAAGCATTCATCACCGGCATCACCGGCCAGGACGGCTCCTATCTGGCGGAACTCCTGCTCGATAAGGGATATACCGTGCACGGCCTGATCCGCCGGGCATCCACCTTCAACACGGACCGCATTGACCATCTCTACCGGGACTTTCATGATCCGGAAGCGAGGATATACCTCCACTACGGCGATCTTTCCGTATCTGGCCAGCTCACGGACCTGCTTCACGACATCAAGCCCGATGAAGTCTATCACCTGGGCGCCCAGAGCCATGTGCGCGTCAGCTTTGACATGCCCGAATACACCGGCGACATCACCGGTCTGGGCACGCTGCGCCTGCTTGAGGCCATCCGTAAGACGGAAATCAAGACGCGATTCTATCAGGCTTCTTCCAGCGAGATGTTCGGCGCCGCGCCGCCGCCCCAACATGAACTGACGCCCTTTCAGCCGCAGAGTCCTTACGCCGCCGCCAAGGTTTACGCCTACTATATCGTTCAGAACTACCGGAACGCCTATAATCTCTTTGCCTGCAACGGCATCCTGTTCAACCACGAATCCCCGCGGCGCGGCGAAACCTTTGTCACCCGGAAAGTAACGCGCGCCGCCGTCCGCATCAAGCTGGGCCTTCAGGACAAGCTTTTCCTCGGCAATCTGGAAGCGAAGCGGGACTGGGGCTTTGCCGGAGATTACGTGGAGGCCATGTGGCTCATGCTGCAGCAGGAGAAGCCCGATGATTTCGTCATCGCCACGGGCGAAACCCACTCGGTCCGGGAATTTGTAGAAAAGGTTTTTCAGAAACTGGAGATGGACTATCAGAAACATGTCGTCATCGACCCCAAATATTTCCGTCCCACCGAGGTGGATGTCCTGCTGGGCGATTCGACCAAGGCAAAGAAACAATTGGGCTGGAATCCGAAAGTAAACTTCGATCAACTGATCGACATGATGATCGCCGCGGATATGGAACAGGCCGGCAAGGAAAAAACCCTGTGCGAGGCGGGCTACAGCTCCACCGGCAATCACCGGGCGATATAATCAGTCATGAGCCTTAAGAAAAAGAGTGCCTCCGCTCGGCACTCAGAACCTAAAACTGAAGGAAGAGCGCATGAATGAAAAAAGGATTACCATCACGGGCGGAAAAGGTTTTTTAGGAAAACATCTGATCCGGAAATTCCGGGAACGGGGCTTTGAGCATCTTTGCATCGCCGACCTTCCCGAATATAACCTGGTCCGGCCGGAAGACGTCAAAAAGCTGTATGAGGAAACCCGGCCGGACATCGTCGTCCATCTGGCCGCCAGGGTAGGCGGCATCGGTTTCAATCAGGAAAACCCGGCCCCGCTGTTTTACGACAACCTCATGATGGGGGTCCAGCTCATCCATGAGGGATGCCTGCGGCAGCTGGAAAAATTCGTGGCCATAGGAACGATCTGCGCTTATCCGAAATTCACGCCGGTCCCGTTTAACGAAGACGATCTCTGGAACGGTTATCCCGAGGAAACGAACGCCCCTTACGGCCTGGCAAAAAAGATGATGCTGGTCCAGTCGCAGGCATATCGACAGCAGTACGGCTTCAACTCCATTTTCCTTCTGCCCGTCAACCTCTATGGCCCCGGTGACAACTTCGATCCCCGGTCGTCCCATGTCATTCCCGCCCTGATCAAGAAATGCGTCGATGCCATTGAGCAAAAGGAAGACGAAATCGTCGTCTGGGGAACGGGCAATGCGACGAGGGAATTTTTTTATGTGGAGGACGCCGCCGAGGCCATCTGCCTGGCGACGGAATCCTACGACAAAAGCGACCCTGTCAACATCGGCCCGGGTTTCGAGATCTCCATCCGGGACCTGGTGGCCCTGATTGTGGAATTGACGGGATTCAAGGGGAAAATAATCTGGGATACGACGAAACCGGACGGCCAGCCGCGGCGCATGCTGGATACCAGCCGGGCGTTTAAGGAGTTCGGCTTCCGGGCGAAAACAGACTTCCGGGAAGGTTTGAAAAAAACAATCGCATGGTATCGGGCCGATAACCGATAACATACTGAAATCACAGTGGTTGATTTTACTGTGCGCCTGCGTGTTTTTATTGACTTCCCCCCTTACGTTCATGTTATGAAGCGCGGCAGCCATGAGTAGGTTGGATAAAAAAACTCTCGTCCAGATGGGCTATGCCAGCAGCATCGGCATCGCAATGGTCCTGGCGGTCTTCGGAAGTCTCTATTTCGGCCACTGGCTGGACAAGAAATTCGGGACGCTCCCCTATTTCACGATTATCTTTCTGCTCATCGGCGTGTTCGCCGGTTTTAAAAATATTTATAATCTGATTCTGCGGAATTTCAAGAATGAAGAGCCCGTTATCAAGAGTTTGAAACGTGAATCCCATAGAAAAAGACCCCCTCCAGCGAAAGCTTGAAATACTCAACTGGATTATTCTCGGCTTGTTTGTGGCGATCAGCCTGCTGTTCTTTTCCACCGAGTTCACCCTCGGCATCCTGCTGGGCGGCCTCATCAGCGTCGTCAGTTTTTCCTGGCGGCAACGGGACCTGCGGAAGGTATTCCGCAACCTGACCGAGCGGGCGCGATCGGCCATCATGTTCCGTTACTACATCCGCTTCTTCGTCTCGGCCGTCCTGATCTACTTTATTATCACCAAAACCTCTGCCGATGTGATCGGCCTGCTGATCGGCCTTTCCATCGTGATTATTAACATTGTCCTGACCCTTCTGATGAACCTCATGAAAAAAACCGATCCGGGAGACAAGATAGAGGAGGACGAACACTGAGGTACACCCTTGGCACTGATGGAGGCTTACCGTTGGGAAGAATCAATGATTTTAAGAAAGGAGCTCCTTTGATGAAAAAACATCCTGCACAAAAGACGGCCATCATCACCGGCGCCAGTTCCGGTATCGGGCGTGCCACAGCTCTTGCCCTGGCGAGGGCGGGCGATGCGGTCGTGATTAACGCCCGGCGCAACGAGAAGCTGGACGAACTCGCATCAGAAATTGCCGCACTGGGTGGCAAAGCCCTTGCTGTGGCGGGTGACGCCGGTAATTATGCCGACATCGATATGCTTCTGGAGCGCACGTTGGCATGGGATGAAGGCGGGCACAAGTACGACATCGTCGTTGTCAATGCAGGTCGGGGGCTTGTGGGCGGAATCCTCAACAGTGAAGAATCTCTATGGCAGGAGCTTTACCGGATTAATGTTCTTGGCGCCGCCCATCTGATGCGACGCGCGGGGCAATATATGGTTCAAAGAAAAAGCGGCGACATCGTCGTCGTTGGTTCGGTCGTGGGAAGGAATGTCTCTCCCTTCAGCGGGTTCTACGGATCGAGTAAATTCGCAATCGGAGCCGTTGCAGAAGGCCTCCGGCGGGAAGTGTGCCCGCATGGTGTGCGTGTTTCCCTTGTCATGCCCGGGATTGTTCTCAGTGAATTTCAGGGCGTGGCCGGTTATAACGAGGAAAATTTCGGAAAAGGAATAGCCCCGTTCGGCAAACTACTTGAGCCCAAGGACATTGCCGACGGCATTCATTGGCTGCTCAAACTGCCGTCCCATGTCAATGTAAACGAAATCATGATCCGCCCCACGGGTCAGAGCTACCCCTGACGCGCAATAAGACATCACCCTCACAAGCGAAATGAAAAAGAATAGATGAAAAATCCGGGGGAACTGCATCCGTTTTCGCCGGGATGACCATTCTGGTGCATTTTCGACTTTTTACGATGTCATCAAAAAATAGGAAAAAAGACATGGACGCCAACAGAGCGTATTGATTTCGATGAGTTATTGTAGTAATGAATGTAATAGCCATGCAAATGAAAATAAAACTGGAAAAAATACTCGGTACGTATAAACCGATACTGTGGAACGCGGCCCTCATTTCCATCGGAAGCATTATTTATGCTGTCGGCATGAACGGAGTGCTGGTCCCCCAGGGGTTTCTCAATGGGGGCCTGGTAGGTATCGCAATCCTTGTTCACTATCTTTTCCCTGCCGTGGGGATCGGGTTTCTTTATTTCGTGATAAACATTCCCCTGGCGATTATCGGATGGCTTAATATCAGCCGCAGATTCATGGCATATACGCTGTTCGGTATCTGTTTTTTTTCACTTGCTACAGCCACAATCTATCCGCCTGTTCCTGCAATTGAGGACCCTATCCTGGCCGTTCTTCTTGCCGGCGTTTTATGCGGTACGGGGGGAGGTATTATTCTGCGTTCCATGGGCTCGGCAGGGGGGCTTGATATTGTCAGCGTATATCTGAACAAGAGATTCGGGTTTCGAATCGGAGCGATCGGTTTTGCTGCGAATACTCTCGTGTTAGGGGCAGGAGCCTTGCTGTATGATCTGGATCTGACGCTATATTCAATCATTTTTCTCTTTATCGGAGCCAGAGTTACGGATGCCGTCATTACGGGTTTTAACAAGAGAAAATCCATCATGATAATCTCCGATAATGCTCAGGAGATTGCCGACACGATCCTGGCGCGCCAGGGTCGGGGTGTAACGTTCCTCAAAGGTGAAGGTGCGTTTACAAAAAAGGAGAAAAAGATCATCTTTACCATTACGAGCCTTACCGAATTGCCGAAAATGAAAGAATTGATTCTGTCACTGGATCCCGATGCGTTCGTTGTCGTCAATGATACATTGGAAGTTTTAGGTAAAAGACATGGCAAGGGGCGGGTCTATTAGCATAATACTCCCCAAAAACCGGGCGGGCTAATAAGGCGCAGGCTGCTTTTCAGTATTTCGGATTTGCCCATTCGGGGAAGAACGCCGGTCTCATCGGGTCCCAGCGACCCACCAGACGGTCGAACGTTGGATGGGACAGGGTTTCCTTGAAGATTCTGTAATAGTACAACTCTTCCACCGAGGCGAGCAGTGGGTTTCCTTCCACGCTGTTGAATGCCTTCAAATCGTCTTCTGATATTACTCTCTCCGCCTGTTGGCGCATGATGTAAGCCACCCCGGAACCCTGAGCAAAGAATCGTTTTGTCTGATAGATGATGTGTTCGGGAAGACAGCCCTCGAATGCCTGGCGCACTACCCACTTTCCGGTCTGTCCTTTACCAAATATCTTGTGCTCCAGGGGAATCTTCAGTGCAAAGTCCATCACTCTGGCATCAAGGAAGGGCGTTCGACTTTCATAGGAATTGGCGGCATTGAGCCTGTCCAATCTCTGCAGCGCCGTATTGTGGGCAACGTTGATGAGATTATCAATGATACCTGCGAGTTCCTCGGGATTGCTTGCCTGTTTGTACTGACCGTCGTATCCGCCGAAGAATTCGTCTGCTCCTTCACCGGTAAGAACACAGTTTGCCTTGCCTTTAATGAAACGCCCGGCCAGAAAGTTGGCGATTGCCCCGTGGACGCAGCTTTCTTCATACATTTCCTGGTGGTGAATGGCCAGGGGCAGTATCTTGTTTATTTCCTTTTCATCGAACATCAGAATGTGGTGCTTGACACCCAGATAAGCCGTTACATCTTGTGCCAGGGGAAGGTCCTGTCCTTCCTCCATGCTCACGGTAAAACATTCGATGTCCCGCTTTATCTCGTGGGCCATCCAGGCGATAAGGCTGCTGTCCAGACCTCCGCTCAGGAGAATTCCCGTGACGGCATTGTCTTTCATGCGTTTTTCCGTCGCTTCCATGAGAAGTTCTTTGACGACCTTCCTGGCCTGTTCATAATTCTCGAATTCCGGCGTTTTGACGGCTTCTTTATTATTATATTTCCGGAAGCCCAGCGCCCGGGAGTAAACATAGCCCGGCGGGAACTCCCTTATATTATAGCTGATATCGACAAGGGCTTTGGCCTCGGATGCGAAACATAAATTCCCATCCCGGTCGTGTCCGTAGTAGAGTGGTTTGATGCCCGCCCAGTCCCGGGCGAGAACAAGCTGATCGCCGTCAACGATGGCGCAGGCGAAGTCGCCGTCCACTTTCGAGGCGAAATCGTTTCCATGTCGTTTATAAAGATTGAGGATCGCTGCGGCATCGCTTTCATTTTCCATTTTCCGGTTATAAACGCGTCCATCCAGCGTGACCGCCCTTGCTCCATCCGATGCGTAGTGCGAACCATCTTGACCGGTACCGCCGACGTTCAGTTCGTTACATCCGATATTCACGGTACCGTTTTCATGCTTCCACGTTTCATCAGGACCCCGATACTTGATTCTCTCAAGCATCAGATCCAGAGTGCCTCTGTCGTTTCCTAAAACGCCGGCAATTCCCGCCATAACACATCTTCCCTTTCGTCTTTTAATTAATCGATCGTTATGACGCCTGGTATGAATCGAGGACACGAACCGCTTCGAAGCCGTCGGCACAGTACGCATCGGCGCCAATTTCCCGGGCGAATTCTTTCGATACGGCGGCCCCTCCAATCAACACCTTGACGGATTCCCTGAGGCCTTCCGATTTCAGTGCTTCGATAATTTCGCCCATGACCAGCATGGTCGTTGTCAGCAAGGCCGACAGACCGAGAAAATCAGGTTTGTTCTCCCGGACGTAATCAATAATCTTGTCCGTGGGAACATCGATGCCGAGATCGAACACCTCATAGCCCGCTCCCTTGAGCAGAATGGCCACGATATTTTTCCCGATATCGTGAATGTCACCCTTCACGGTGACAATGGCGAAATTTCCCTTCATCGCGAGATCCGCCGCTTTAAGATGGGGTTTCAGAATATCCATGGCCTCGCTCACCGCTTCGGCCGAGGCCAGCATATCCGGGACATAATATTCCCTGGCGTTAAATTTTTCCCCCACGATTTCCATTCCCGCGGTGAGACCATCGGCGATTATGTCCTTTACCGGAAGCTTGTTGTCCAGTGCCATCTGCGTCAGTTCGACCACACCGGGACCGGTCAATGTATCGTCTATGCCTTCATCGTCCCGGGTCATTCGCCCCTGGATAACGTTTTCTCTCAATTGTGCAATAATATCGTTCATCATCATCTCCCTTCGCCATAGATGTTCAGCCGTGGTAACAGGCCTGGTATTTCGTTGAATATTCGTGATGTTTTTTCACGGTCGATATGGCCAACCGGTTTTGCGAGAAGCTCCTTCATGCGTTCATGGGCCATGTGAAAGACCGTATCGTGTTCCCGGTCTCCTTCAAAGGGATACAGTGGAGACAGGAGACCGCTTCGCATCACCTTCCGGATGTAGCTGATAAAGAGCTTATGCGGCGTCGGCAGTACCGTTCGTATCTGCGTGAGGATTTCATTTATTTCCCCGTCGTCGATCCGGGGAGATCTGAGAAAATATTTGATCATGGTGAAATGGGCGTCATCGAGCACCGCCTGAAGCGGAGAAAAAACGGAATTGCAGTCGAGGAGGCCGTATGCGCAGTGGAGGAACTGGGGACCGCTCATGGTCACGGTGATATTCGAAAAGAGGCGCTCGATTGACGATTGCTGTCCCGGAACCTTTGCATCACTGACGCCCGATGTTGAATAATTTGGAATCCCGTAAAATCGGGCCAGTTGCGTACAGTCGATTGTGTACTGGCTGGTTTCAACGGCGCCATAGGAATCACTGAGTGTATCAATCCGTGTTTTTGCGGGAACGGTTCCGTACAGGATGGGTGTGCCCCGGTTGACGATTTGTCCCAGTGTAATTCCCGCGAGAACTTCCGCATTGATCTGGGCCAGAATACCTGCTTCTTTGATCGGGGCGGTGCTTCCCGCCTGGGGCGCCGAGGAAACTACCACAGGGATGCCCCGCGTGCATATTTCCATAAAAGCTTCCGTCGTGTCGTCCACGAACTGGAGCGGGCTTTTGACAAGACAGCAGATGAGCGAGATGATCGGATTCTGTCTCAACGCTTCTTCGCCGCCTGCAATGATCTCCGCCATTTTCATCACATTATCGAGCTGACTCAGGCTGGTAAGACCGGCCTGAACGTGTTTGGTTGTGTTGTTGAGGGAGGCAAATAATTTATTTACATCTTTATTTTCTTCGGTGATGTCCTTATCCTGGATGTTGACATTCCGGATAAATCCGTCCAGGGTGTCAAGGTGCTCCGAGATATGGGCCGACATGCAGAGATCTGCGACGGTGCCGCGGCGGGGGATGAATTCGGGAACATGGATCTCCACGGACGGATCGGATTTTTTCGTATACGACTGAAAGTCCGCATCAAGCCAGATATTGGTTTCCGAACCGGTGATAAAATAAACTCTCGATTCGTCACCGTTCATGACAAGGGCATTATCGGGGTTTCTGGCGCCGAGCGTCACCGTTTTCGGTGCGCTTCCGATCGCTTCATCGACAAGCCGCTCCGGGATTTTAACAATCCAGTGAGGTGGGTCACTCTTTTCAACAGATGAGACATCGGCGCCGGCCGCGGCGAAGATGTCCGCCGCCCTATCATTGAAACAGATCAGTCCGGGATCCCGTAAAATTTCAAGAGACGCCCGGTGAATCGTTTTTACTTGTTCCCTGGTCAACCGCTCGTATGGATTTTGTACTAAAATACCTGCTCGAGGCATCTGTTTAACCTCCTTATATATGGGGCATTCTGTTAGTCGCTGATTAATCCTTTCCGGTAAGCCCTGATGAACCCCCTGCACATGGGATCCCTGTTCGAGAGCATGTTCGCAACTTTGACGAGACTCATCAATTGTTTATCCAGAGGGTTCAGTATTGCCGCATCGAGACCGGCGGCGGCCGCCATCAGGAAGAACGACCGATTGACAATTCCCCTGCTGGGAAGACCGAAGGATATATTGCTGAGGCCCATAATGGTTTTCGCCGACGGATATCGAGCTTTGATTTGTTCGATCGTCTTCAATGTCACCAGCCCCTGGCCGGTGTCCACGGAAATGGGGAGGACGAGAGGATCGAAATATATCTGATCTTCACGGACGCCCAATCGCGTCAGGCGCGTCATGATTGCATCGGCGGCTTCGAGCCGCTCCTCCACGGTGCGGGGGATTCCTCCTTCCTTCATGACAAGGGCCACCAGCAGTGCCCCTCGTTCTGCTGCGAGGGGGCCGATTGCGTCAAGTCTCGCCGGCTCGGCATCAACGGAATTGATCATTACCGTTTCGCCGACATATTGGTTGAGGGCGGCCTTCAGGACGGCGGGATCATCGCTGTCGATACACAGTGGTTTGTCCACGGCACGCTGGACATGATTAATGAGCCACTCCATGGTGGTGATGGCATTTTCCCGGGAGCCCCCGCCGACACCCGCGTTGACATCGATAAAGTCGGCGCCCGCATCGACCTGGTCTTTCGCAAGGTTTATCAGAAATGCTTCGTCTTTGCTCAGGAGAGCCTGGCCGACAGATTTTATGGATGCATTGATTTTTTCACCAACGATAAGCATGATGTTTTCCCCTTACTCGAGCAGTAGTCCCGGTATTTCGTTTCGCAGCGTGTCTCTGAGCTTCGTCGGAATAAAGGATTGCTTTTTACCATCAAGGATGGTCCGCACTTTCTCGGCGGCCCGGGTCTTTGTGTCTTTGGCTCCGGCGGCTTCCCACTGGTGCCGGTCATCTTTATCGCTCAGTTTAGAGAAATACTGCTCCGTCCGCATATGATGACGGGTATGCCGCGACGATACATAATGTCCGCCAGGGCCGGCCTTTTTTATCAGATCATAGGCGATGGTATCGTCGTTGACGGTAATCCCCTCAACGGCCCGCATGACCATGCCGATAATTTCGTTATCGATAACAAGCTTGTCGTATGAAGCGGTCATGCAGAATTCGAGAAACCCCGCTGCATCGTGGATAAAATTGCCGCCGGCAAGGGCAACCAGGAGATTGGTGATTGCCGATTCATAACCCGCCTGGGCATCATTGACTTTCGAGTCGGACATGCCTGCCGTTGCGTAGTAAGGCAGTTTATAAAACTGTGCCATCTGCGCCGCCCCGGCATTCAGCAGGCCCATTTCCACCGAACCGGAAAGATATTTCAGCGTCCGAAGATCCGTAACGGAAGCGACGGATCCGAATATCGCCGGTGTGCCCGGGCTGACAAGCTGTGCAAGCATGACACCGGCCAGGGTGTCAGCGGTGAGAACGACGAGATTTCCCGCGAGGGTTACCGGTGATGTGGCCCCGCAGAGGGGTTCCGCCGGTACGACGACGGGTATCCTGTTGCGTGCCGCCTCGATGGTAAGTTGAGAGTAGTGTTCATCAAGTCTCAGCGGACTGACCACGCAGGTCACCATAGAAATGAAGGGCCGCTCTCGAAGCTTCTCGGGGCTTCCGGCAATGTATCCCGCCATTTTTATAACGTTCCTGACCCCTTCCACGGTATAGACACCGCCCATGATATGTTTTCTTGTATAATTGAGGGCGGTTCCGAATCGATTGACATCGACGGTATCTCCCGGGAGCTCATTCGGATACACATTGATCATGTAAAAATGGATGTTGTCGAGGGCATCGACGAGCCGGGCCATGTTTTTTATGTCGTTAAGTGTTGCCTTGCGTGAATCGTTTGATCCCGGATCCTGAACGTTCAGGGCAGTGCCCCCCGTGCCCATATAGACGTTCTTTCCTCCGATGATACAGTCCAGATCGCCGTTTTTTCCACGACCGCAGAGCGTAACGACAGCGGGGGCTTGTGAGATTAAATCTTCCGCGAGCGCCGGGGGTATCCTGACGATACATTTCTCTTCAGCAACCGTTGCTCCGGCATTTCGGAACAGGTTGCGTGCTTCGGCAAGCCGAACTTCAATGCCGACATCTGCAAGTACTTTAAAAACAGCCCCGTGTATCTTCTGTACGTCATCATCGGTGAGGGGCTTATACTGCCCCCCCGATAATCCTTTTCTCACTTTCATAGAGTGGCTTCCTGTCTATTTTGAGTTGTCGAATGATATTGGTTACATGGTTACTTCTGTTCATGCTGTAAAAATGGAGTCCCGGTATGCCGTTGCCGAGAAGATCCTCGCTTTGCCGGACTGCATAGTCAACGCCGTATTTTGCCACTTCATCGCTTCGCTCACTCACGGCGGCAAGTTGATCAAAGAGGGGCTTCGGTATGGTTGCGCCGCACAGTGATGCGATTTTAGCAATCTGCTTAAAATTAAAAATGGGAAATATGCCTGGAATAATCGGGACCATGATGCCCCGGGACGCAGCCTTGTCTCGAAACCGGTAGAAATCGTCATTATTGAAAAAAAGCTGGGTAATGATAAAATCCGCACCGGCATCTACTTTCTTCTTGAGATTTTCCATATCCGCGTCGAGATCGGGAGATTCGACATGACCTTCCGGATACCCGGCAACACCGATGGAAAAATCGCCGTGGGTGTTTATGAATTCAACCAACTCATTGGCGTAGCCGAACCCACCGTCGATTTTTGTAAAGGACTTTTCTCCTTGCGGCGGGTCTCCCCGGAGTGCCAGTATATTTCTGATATTTTCACGGTCCAGATGGTCAAGTATCCCGATGATGTCCTTTTCCGTGGCTTGCACGCAGGTCAGATGAGTCAATACTTCCGTTCCTACATGATTTTTTATTCGTGACGCTATCTCAAAGGTCATATCCTGAGTGCTGCCGCCGGCCCCATAGGTGACGGAGATGAAATTCGGATCGATCATGACGAGTTCATCAATAGTATTGAACAGCTCCACGGTATTTCCCGCGCGCACGGGAGGAAATACTTCAAATGACAAAACAAACGTTTCCTTCAGAAATAAATCCTTAATCTTCATCGGATACGATTCCTCGTAAGTATGATTTACTGATGACGTGTCAAGAAGTTCAATCAACGCGGCGTCGACGTGCGTGACAGCCCCTTTTCCTGCACTGTACACACGGGTTATAGGGAGAAG
Organism: Syntrophales bacterium; assembly: GCA_030656035.1. GTDB lineage: Bacteria > Desulfobacterota > Syntrophia > Syntrophales > Fen-1087 > JAPLJM01. Next base: position 3,986 of record JAUSOK010000118.1, on the reverse strand, counting down.
TTGTATCGTCGGTGGCGACGGGGAATAACCCGAACACCCCTGAGATGGACTTACGGGGATGCATCAGGCACGACTCAGTCAACGTGACGCCGATCGCCTCTGTGTCCACGAGAAGAAACAGTTTTTGCTGCTCGGTAATCAGCCAATCGCAGTATCCGGGGCTGAACCGAAGCGTAACCCCGTACCCTTTGTTTCTATAGCGACGATTCATATTGTCATGAAACGCATTAATGGTATGCTCCGCTGTCAACGATCCGAGCCGGTCCAGAATATATGCTTCGGTAAGTCTGTTATAATCGTTAAGCCGTGCGGCCTCCATTTCTAAGGCGCTTCCGATCGTTACGATAAAGCAGATCATCTCTTCACAGTGCTCGAGTACTTTCGCAAGGATCGGACTGGTGAATGTTGTTCCTTCCTGAAGGTGAACGGCGCCTTTTTCGATACGTTCGATTTTCTTAATCGTATATGACAGGACCGGTGCTGCAAGCTCACGAAGAACGTCATTCAACCCATCACGTCCTCCGAATTTCGAATCTGAACATCTGCGGAACTCCCTTCTATTCAGAAGGTGCGCGAGATCAGCATGTTCGAAGGAAACAGTAAAGTTACTCTGAGACATAAGTTACCCCGGATTCATTCAGTAGCGAAGGTTGCTTCTCGTAATTATGGGTGATTAGATTATTACCAATGATGAATATTTGAACTGAAACTAACATAACATAAATACACTGCCTGTCAAGTAATTAAACAACAGCGATTAAACTAAAGTGCTAATTGGAGATCTTTGCATAACCGGTGAAAAATGGTTCGCAAGCGGCGAATGAAAGATTTTTCGACTTTCCAAAAATTAGACTAATTTGTTGATTTCATACATATATGAGTCTTATCAAGGGGGACATGACGAAGTCGTGTCCCCCTCAACGAAAAAGATTTTGAGCCGCGGCGAAACCATTTTTCAAAGGTCTCAATTGGTAAGCAAATACCGATGGCTCTGTTGTGCGGGGCGTTAGAGCGGGAGATGGGATTCTTCGGGGTGCTCGCTGTCAAACTCCCGAACATCCAGCATATGCGTTAACAGTCCGATATTGTGTATAATCTGGTCGAGCTGGTCCGACGTTAATCGTTTCAGTCCATCGACGATTGTCTTCTGAATGGGTGGCGGGGCATTCTGCGCGAGGGTTTTACCCGCTTCCGTCAATTCAATCGTGATTACACGTCTATCCGGCGAATTTCTTGTTCGCGTAACAAACCCTTTGAATTCGAGACGATCAATAACCCCGGTCAGGGTACTGGAGTTCACCATAATTTGTCGGGCAATCTGCGAAGGTGGGAGGGATCCTTTTTCATATAAGGCAATCAGGCAGTTGAGCTGAGGTGCGCTCACCTGATAGTTTTTGTTCAATTCCTTCGTATACTGATACCCTGCCTGCATCAGGCGTCGAATTTGATAAATGATCTGACGAATCTGATCCTGTTGGAGTGAGTATGAATTAAATGTCGAGTCACTGTGATTTTCTATTTCCATGGTACCTTCTCTTTGTAAAGGATATGGTTCATCTGTTTGTTACACTAAATTCTGCCTGTCGTTCTGATTTAAATCGGCCACCCTGTCGGAGCGAAGCGACGATGACTTTTTTAGTTCTTTCTCACAATGACTTTATCAGGTCAAGCCGGAATTTTCTTCCCTCATGGATATTCCTTTCAGGCTTATTTTATGGGTATTGCGGCGCCAAATCTTCGTCGGAAATCCAGTCGTCCTGTCAATCCCGCCCCTTGTCATTCCTTAATAAGAGCGGGATGTTGCAGCTTTGCGCTTCAGGCAAGGCTTGATCGATTTATCCCCTTGTCAGGTGCCGGTATTTGATCCGATGCGGCTGGCTGGCGGCGGAACCGAGGCGCAGTTTTCTGTCTGCTTCATATTCTGAATAGTTTCCGTCAAACCAGACGACGCGGCTCTCCCCTTCAAACGCAAGGATATGCGTCGCGATCCGGTCGAGGAACCACCGGTCATGGCTGATGATCACGGCACAACCGGCGAAATTTTCCAGCGCCTCTTCAAGCGCGCGCAAGGTATTGACGTCGAGGTCGTTGGTCGGTTCGTCGAGCAGCAGGACATTCGCCCCCTCCTTGAGCATGCGCGCCAGATGGACGCGGTTGCGCTCGCCGCCCGATATCAGGCCCACTTTCTTCTGCTGGTCGGCGCCGGAGAAGTTGAATCGGGATACGTAAGCGCGTGAATTGACCAGCCTGCTGCCGAGCTGGATCATCTCCTGTCCTTCGGAAATCACCTCCCAGATGGTCTTGTCGGGGTTCAGGGCGTCGCGACTCTGATCCACATAGGCCAGCTTCACGCTCTCGCCGATCCTGATGCTTCCGGAATCCGGTGTTTCCTGTCCCGTGATCATGCGGAACAGGGTTGTCTTGCCGGCGCCGTTCGGCCCGATAATGCCGACGATCCCGCCGGGCGGCAGCGAAAAAGACACCCCTTCCATCAGGAGCCGGTCGCCGTATCCTTTTGCTAAATTTTCAGATTCGATGGCCATCCTGCCGAGCCTCGGACCGGGGGGAATGTATATCTCCAACTCGCCGGCGCGTTTTTCCCCTTCCTGCCCGAGCAATTGCTCGTAGGAACTGATGCGCGCCTTCGATTTCGCGTGCCGTCCCTTGGGGGACATCCGGATCCATTCCAACTCCCGCTGCAGGGTCTTCTGGCGTTCCGTCTCGCCTTTTTCCTCAAGGCGCAGTCGGTTCTGCTTCTGTTCGAGCCAGGAAGAATAGTTGCCCTGCCAGGGAATGCCCTGGCCTTTGTCGAGTTCCAGAATCCAGCCCGCCACATTGTCCAGAAAATACCGGTCGTGCGTGACCGCGATAATCGTCCCGGCATAGCGCTGCAGATGATGTTCAAGCCAGGCGACGGACTCGGCGTCCAGATGGTTCGTCGGTTCGTCTAACAGCAGGATGTCGGGATTCTGCAGGAGCAGCCGGCAGAGGGCGACGCGCCTTCTTTCACCGCCCGACAGGATATTCACGGGCGTATCCCCCGGGGGGCAGCGCAGGGCGTCCATGTCCATTTCCAGACGTGAGTCCAGATCCCAGGCATCGAGGGTGTCGAGTTTTTCCTGCACTTTCCCCTGGCGCTCGATCAGCGCGTTCATTTGCTCATCCGTCATGGGCTCGGAAAACTGTTCGTTGATCCGGTTGTATTCGCCGATCAGATCGACCACATCACGGACGCCCTCTTCGACAATCTCGCGCACCGTTTTTTCTTCATTCACAAGCGGCTCCTGCTCGAGAAAACCGACGGTGTGTCCCGGCGAGAGGATCGTCTTGCCGTTGAAGTCCTTGTCCACATCGGCCAGGATGCGCAACAGCGAACTCTTGCCCGAACCGTTGAGTCCCAGAACGCCGATCTTCGCACCGTAGAAATAGGACAAATAGATGTCTTTAAGAACCGCTTTTTTGTCATGGTATTTGCTCACTCCGATCATGGAGTAGATGACCTTGTTGATCTCAGCCGTCATGGATTGTCAATGCCTCCCCGCTGCTTGATTTCATCATGAAATGGAAAATGAAACATCATGATTTCTTGCTCCGGGAGTTTACTACAATAGAAATGAAAATGCGATAAATAGATGCATCTCTGCCCTTCCTGCCGCCGGAAACGAAAAGAAAAACCTGGCCCGCTTCAGCAGTAACCCCTTTTATCGTAAATGATACCCCCGGCTTGAATATTGACGTTCCTTGCCGGGAAGACCCGCCCTGTGGGCGGGCAACTCACAAAATAAAAAAGACATGTCTGAAAAACATGTCTTTTTTTAATCTGAACAACAGGACTTTTTAAAATACTTACTCAACTTTCGCAGGAGCCAAAATTATGTAATATATTGTAATTATTAGTAGTGTAGCGTCACAAAGTGTGATATATGGGTTTTGTTCCCCAACAAAAGTCCAATAACGCACGAGGTGACGCTATGAGCCAGATTGTA
>JAUSOK010000117.1 GCA_030656035.1 Syntrophales bacterium | reverse complement strand
GGCGCCGGTTTCGAAAGACATGGTCGTTCCGGCAATGCCCTTCAAGCAGGCAAAACGGGCGGCGCAGCGGCCGCCGTTGCCGCACATGTCCACTTCCGACCCGTCGGCGTTGAAAAACCGCCAGCGGAAGTCCACCCGGTCGGAGCGTTCGATCAGAATGAGTCCGTCGGCGCCCACGGAAACCTTGCGCTCGCAGACGCGCTTCACGAAGTCCGTGACATTGGCCGCCTGCAGGGACTGGTCTCGATTGTCGATCAGGATAAAATCATTGCCGCTGCCGCTCATTTTAAGAAATTCGATCACAAAACCACCTCAGTTATGATGATAGCGTCTTTTAAACTATTTTGCCGAAAAGATTAAGTAAAAAATTGACACAATGGATCAGGAATGTGTAGGAGAGACCGGCGGGAGGAAATTATGGACATGGTCGAGGCAAAACGGGAAACCCTGACAGACATCAAACTCAGGGCGCTGTACATTGAAAAACGGTTCATGAGCAATAATCCGGAAGAGACGATGCTGGCGGAAAGCGAGCTGGCGGCCCTGCAGGAGCGCTTCTGCGACGAATGCCGGGATTTCATTACGCCGCCGATGGCCAAGGCGGTAAAGAAGGATTTCAACACATTTCTCGTGGTGATCGACTGGGCGTTTGATTATTACAAAAAAGCCGGCGACTGAATCGATTCACCCTTAATTATGCCACTGTCAGCACAATCCCGTCGTTTTCGATATCGGCATTGACCGTGCCGCCGGCGACAAGGCGGCCGAAGAGGACCTCGTCCACGAAGAAATTCTTGATCCGGTCCTGAACCAGCCGGGCGATCTGCCGGGCGCCGAATTCCTCGGAGTAGCCCTGATCCGATAGCCATTTACAGACCCTCTCAGGAACATTCAAGACCACTTTTTTCTCGGCAAGCTGGTCCTGAAAGTCCCGGATCTGCTTTTTGACGATGTCTACGAGCACGGCCTTGCTGAGCCCGTTGAACAGGACCACGCCGTCGAGGCGGTTGCGGAACTCCGGCGCAAAGATGCGCTTCACCGCCTCGGAGACGGCGCTGCCCGTCATGCGCCGCTCCCCG
>JAUSOK010000108.1 GCA_030656035.1 Syntrophales bacterium | reverse complement strand
TGCGCCTCGTCGATGATGATGGCGTACTTCTTTCCCCGGTGTTCCGAGCCGATCTTGTCAAGGGCGGCAGGGAAGGTCTGCACGGTCACGATAATGATCTTCTTGCCCTGCTCCAGATATTCGCCGAGCTGTTTCGTCTTTGAACCGTCGCCTTCCTTCACCGCGCCTACCGTGGCCCCCACCTGGGCGAACTGCTTGATCGTCGCCCGGAGTTGCTGATCGAGGATGCGGCGGTCCGTGACGACAATGATGGAGTCGAACACCGGTTTGTCGTCCCGGCGCAGGCCGATGAGCTGGTGGGCCAGCCAGGCGATGGAGTTGGACTTGCCGCTGCCCGCCGAATGCTGGATCAGGTAGCGCTTGCCCGCGCCGTTTGCGGCAATATCGGCCAGGAGCTTGCGCACCACGTCGAGCTGATGATACCGGGGGAATATCTGCACGCGCCGCTTGCGGCCGGTCTTTACGTCTTTCGTCTCGACGACCTGTGCGTAGTTCTCAAGGATATCGGTCAGTCCCTCACGGGTGAGCATGCGCTTCCAGAGGTAGTCGGTCTTGAGGCCGTCCGGATTGGGGGGATTGCCGGCGCCGTCGCTCCAGCCCTGATTGAAGGGCAGAAACCACGAAGCTTTGCCTTTGAGTTCTGTGCACATCCTCACTTCATGGTCGTCCACAGCAAAGTGGACCACACAGCGGCGAAACTCGAAGAGCCGCTCCCGCGGATCGCGGTCCCGCTTGTACTGCTGGACGGCGTCTTCCACGGTCTGTTTGGTGAGGCTGTTTTTAAGCTCGAAGGTGGCCACCGGCAGGCCGTTGATAAAAAGCCCCAGGTCAAGGGAGAGTTGCGTCTCGTCGCGGCTGTAGCGGAGCTGACGCATCACGCTGAAGCGATTTTTCGCATAACGCTCGATGGCTGCCGGATTGTCCGGCGAGGGCGTGCCGTAGAAAAGGTCGATGTGATGCGGGCCGTGCTTGACGCCTTGACGCAGCACATTGATCGTGCCTTGCCTTGTGATCTCACCCTGCAGGCGGGAGAGGAAGGCCCGGCGTGTGGGGCTGTCCTCGCCAAGGCTGACACCCTCCGCCGCCTTCGGCTGCGTGTCCCGCAGGAAGTGGGCAAGCTGGACCAGGTCAACGCCGTATTCGCGGTCGTAATCCCCGGGCGATCCGCAGATCCAGCCGCTGCCGCCGGCCGCCCCGGAAACGCCGGAAATCGCCGTCGCGCCGGATGAAACAG
>JAUSOK010000098.1 GCA_030656035.1 Syntrophales bacterium | reverse complement strand
ATGAAACTTTTCTGGGACAAAACCCAGGTTGATGAGTTCAATTACAAGTTACGTTAAACATATGAGTGTCCACGATGTCATGGCACGAAAATCCGTCCACGATGTCGTGGCACTCAACATCTACAGAATACGATCATCCATTTCTCAAACAATCTGGTTTCCATTGGCAATCGTTCTCGCATTCATCTTTTGTGCGATAACAAGGCGAATAGCCTTCCTTAACCTGAATATCTCTGATAATATCCTTCTTGGAACGACCCACCTTGATATTAACGTCCCATTTCTTTGCGATTCCGCGAATCTCGTGCATCTTCATGGAAATACCTCCTGGTTGAGGTTTTCTTCTCCGTCTACTGCCTAACGTTCCAGCGGTACCACAATATTCCAAACATGTATCCGTTGGCCGAAAACATCTAAATGATAGGTTCTCTATATCACAAATATCTGAGGAGTCATATTATTGATAACGGTTTGAAAGGGGGGATCTATGTCAGAATTGACAAATGCTTTGTTACAGGAAGACACAAATACCACCTCCCGCTGAAAAAATCACTCTCAATAATCTGCGTGTTTCAACCAGTTATCATTGATCCAGAAAAAACCCAACCGCTCGCTTTGTATTTGACATCTTGCATTCCTGCGGCAAAGCCGAACTCAATTTTTATCCGGCCTCAGCGGGGTTTCTTTCCAGCTTGATGCCCAGTTTTTTCATGCGGTTGATGAGCGTCGTGCGCTTCAGGCCCAGCAGGACGGCGGCGCCGTCTTTACCGCCGACCTGTCCGTTCGTCCGTTTTAAGGCCTTGAGAACTTGCAGCTTTTCCGCATCCCGAAGGGTAAGCGGCTCGCCGGCGGCCGGATCAATAGCCGGATCGGCGACCCGCCCGGCGGCCAGTTCAACGAACCGGATTTTCGGGCCTCCGAGGATCACGGCCCGCTCGACCATGTTGGCCAGTTCCCGGATGTTTCCGGGCCACCAATAGGCCTTGAGCTTTTCCATCTCCGTCTCGGTGATCCCGGAATAGCGTTTGTTGTACTGGGCGCAGAACTGCTTGAGAAAATGCATGGCCAGAAGCGGAATATCCTCCCGGCGTTCGCGCAGGGGGGGCACGGTGATGGGAAAGACGTTGAGCCGGTAATACAGGTCGTCCCGGAAGCGCCCCTTCGCT
>JAUSOK010000093.1 GCA_030656035.1 Syntrophales bacterium | reverse complement strand
ATCGGGGTGTCCGGCGAGATGATGAAGATTTTCATGAAGTACGGTTGGCCCGGGAACATCCGTGAACTGGAAAATCTTCTGGTCCGGGCACTGGTGGTCGCCAAAGGGCAGATTCTGGTCAGGAGTGATTTTCCGGATCTGATCGATGAAAGTCATGATAAGGAGATTCAGCAGGAAAAAGCAAACGCAATCGAAACATTCGGGAAGCTCTCGACCCTCGATGACGTGGAAGAAATGTATATACGGAAGGTTTTAAAAGAAAACAGCACCCTGAACAAAGGGGAAGTATGCGAGATCCTGGGGATATCAAGACCCACTTTCGAAAGAAAACTGGAAAAGTACGGCATTGCTTTCGAAAGGGAATAAATGGGAAATCTTCCTCTGCCGTCTGTTCCGAAGGAGAGGGGCGTTTTCCAGATGAGGTTAACCGGCATATCAGATGAAAATCCTGTCTGCAGAATTTATCAAAAGCGCGACCGCCCCCCCGCACTATCCCGAAGGCGTCTTTCCCGAGGTGGCCTTTGTGGGCCGCTCCAATGTGGGCAAGTCTTCGCTCATCAATGTGCTCGTCCGTCGGAAAAATCTTGCTAAAACCAGCAATACGCCCGGCCGCACGCAGCTCGTCAATTTTTTTCTCATCAATCAGCATTATGTCTTTGTCGACCTTCCCGGATACGGATTTGCGCGGGTTCCGGAGGCCGTCCGGCGAACCTGGGGTCCCATGGTGGAAACCTACCTGAAAGAAAGGCCCAATCTGCGTCTTGTGATCCTGATCATAGATATCCGGCGTGACCCCACGGCGCATGATATGGAACTCCTGCGGTGGTTCAACCATTACCGCATTGAGGTTCTGCTGGTGCTTACGAAAACGGACAAGCTCTCGAAAAGCCAGGTGCGTATGCGTGCCCGGCGGATCACAGAGACGCTGTTAGAAGTGGCCGTTTTAAAAACGCCGCCCGGCCCCGTTCTCTTTTCCGCCAAGACGGGTGAAGGGAAGGATGTCATCTGGTCCTTTATCGAGGCATTATGACAGGTACGGAAATCGAGCGGAAGTTTTTAGTCAGCGGCGATGTCTGGCGCAAGGGCGCTCAGGGGGCATTCTGCCGGCAGGGATACATCGTTGCTTGCGACGATCATGTTGTCCGTGTGCGTGTGTTGGGAGAAAAGGCCTATCTGACCATCAAGGGACGGAAAACGGGTCTTTCCTGCCCGGAATATGAATATCCGATGCCGGTTGCTGATGCGCAGGATATGCTTGCGCGCATCTGCCTGCGGCCGCTTATTGAAAAAATGAGATACACGCTCGATTTCAAGGGCATGATCTGGGAAATAGATGAATTTACAGGGGAAAACGAAGGATTGGTGGTTGCTGAAGTGGAGTTGGCGCAGGAGCATCAGATGATCGAGCTTCCCGCATGGGTGGGCCGGGAAGTCTCTTTTGATCCGAAATACTGGAACGTGAATCTGATGAAGCACCCCTATTGCCGATGGTCCACGGAGATGAGGATGAGATAATCGCATTGAGAGATAAGGGAGATTTTTATGTTTGATTACATGCTGACAAAGAAGCAACTCAAAATCAGGGACGAGGTGCGGGATCTGGTCAGGTGGGTGCCGAAGCAGATGATCCTCGATATGGATGCAGACAAGATCAAGTTCCCCAAAGAATTTCTCCGGGAAGCCGGTCGGCGCAACCTCATGGGCTGCAGGTATCCGAAAGCATGGGGCGGCCGCGGCATGGACTGGGTGACCACCGGTGTGGTCATGGAAGAAGTGGGCACTCTGGGATACGAAATGGCCTGTGTCTTCGGCGTCGGGGCGGAGCTGGTCTGTGACGCCATCATTCAGCATGGGACGGACGAACAGAAGGAAAAGTATGTGAAACCGCTGCTGCGCGGCGATCTCTTTGCGGCGGAGTGCCTGACGGAGCCGCGCGGCGGTTCGGACTTTTTCGGCGCGACGACGAAGGCTGAAGATCATGGCGATTTTTTTCTGATCAACGGCCAGAAGCGGTTTATCGTGGGCGGCGAAGGGGCGGATTATTTTCTGCTTTATGCCAGGACCAATTTCGCGCCCGACGCGAACCCGCAGGAATCCATTACGGCTTTTATCGTGGACCGGGGGCCGGGGGTGGAAACAAAGTACCTCTATGGACTCATGGGTTGCCGAGGCGGCGGTACGGCCCGGCTCGTCTTCAAGGATGTCAAGGTTCCGCGGACGAATGTGCTGGGCCGGGTCAACGGGGCCGATGACGTTTTCAATACCATGATGATTCCGGAACGTTTGGGAACGGCATTGATGACCATCGGCGCCGCCCGGCCGGCGCTGGAAATCGCCACCAGCTATACCTCCCGACGCAAAGCCTTCGGCCAGGTGATTGCCCGTTTCCAAGGGGTGAGCTTCCAGGTGGCTGAGGCAGTGATGCTTCTGGACGCAGCCCGTGCTTTGGGATATGCCACTGCCCGCGCCGTAGATGCTGGTGTGGATGTAAACCGGGTGCGCAGAATGGTTTCCGAATCCAAGAAGTTCATCACCGAATCCTGCCAGAAAGTGGTGCACAACGCGATGCAGGTGCTCGGTGGAATCGGCTACACCAATGTTCTGCCCGTTGAGCGCATTTTCCGGGATATCCGCCTGGCCACCATCTGGACGGGCACAAGCGAGGTCATGTCCATGATCGTGGCCCATGAATGGTACCGGGAATTTCTGAAGGCCAAGGCCAAAGGGCTTGCCCGCGACTTTGAAGCCGACGCCGAGGAAGCCCATGCGGCGGACGAAATCATTTATGAATGACGACTGCGTGAAGTGAAGTCGTCACACGATTTTCCCGAAAAGGTCGTATTCTGTGGCTTCGGTGATGATGCAGGTCAGAATTTCACCAATGATCAGATTTTTCCCTTTGAGGTAGGTCATGCCGTCGATCTCCGGCGCCTGACGGCGGCAGCGGCCGCAAAA
>JAUSOK010000092.1 GCA_030656035.1 Syntrophales bacterium | reverse complement strand
GTGAAAGGCAATCAGATCGGAACGCTCAATGCCTCGCAGAGACTGCGCCGTATAAAGGGCGCCACGCGGATTGTCCCGGTAGAGGCGTTTTCTGAACTCGCGGAAGGCGTATTTTGGCGGATCGTCCATGAGGCTCCGGAGCCCTTCGATATGGAGGTCCCTGGCAAGCTGGAGCTTGTCTTCGGCGAATCGTGGCTGCCGCAGAATCCGGGAAAAAAGATCGAGACCGAGCTCAAAATCCTGCTTCAAGGCGGACAGATTGGCCGATCCCATGTCCATTTCCGCGGAAAAATGAAGCGAAATGCCATGAAAAGCCAGCAGATCGTCGAGGGCGTCGCCGCTTAAAGACTGTGCGCCGCCCGTGCGCATGACAGTGTGCGTCAATTCGGCGAGCCCTGCTTTCCCGGCGGGGTCTTGCGCGGAACCGCTGCGGAAAACGGCAGAGACATGCACGAGCGGAAGTTCATGATCTTCAATTACATACAGAATAATCCCGTTCTCGAGCGTGTGACGCTGCGCCTGCGGGGGGTTGAACCGCAGGGGCCTGTAGATCAGGGAGTCAGGATGAGAGGCCGGATGCGGCTCAGCGGCCGTGACCGGAGCAGCGAGAACCAAACTGTATAAACAGAGGAATATCCGAGCCAATTGCAAAAGTCCGAGATTGTCATTCCCGCGAAAGCGGGAATCCAGTCTTTTCAAGAACTTCTGGACCCCCGCTTTCGCGGGGGTGACACCTTTTTTTGAGTTTTGCAATTGCCTCATTCGTATTGTATTTTTCATTTTTCCATTTTTGATCCGGCCGGTTGACCCGACTGCTCAGAGGGCGTCCGGCTGGATATAAGCGTCGCCGTCGTCCTGTTTTCTTTATGCAGATACCTTTGCGCGGCCTGCATGATCTCGGCTGGCGTGATTTTATCGATGACCTCGATATAGTTCGTCAAATAGCGATAATCTCCCAGCAGCACCTCATAATAGGAGACCATCCTCGCCAGGGCGCTGTTGGAATTGAGCTGCCGGATAAAATCGGCCTTAATCTGATTTTTGACTTTTTGCAGTTCCTGCTCGGGAACAGGCGTTTGCTTGAGCTTTTCGAGTTCGGCGTCGATGGCCTGCTCCAGTCGGCGACAGTCATGGGGGTGGCGGGGAGTCGCA
>JAUSOK010000058.1 GCA_030656035.1 Syntrophales bacterium | reverse complement strand
ATTTGGCGATATTCTCGAAGAAGTCATTGTGGACCTTGAAGAAAAAAGACAGTCGCGGCGCAAAACTGTCCACGGGCATGCCCCTCTTTATTCCTTCCTCGACATAGCAGAATCCGTTCGCCAGCATGAAAGCCATCTCCTGAATGGGCGTCGCCCCTGCGGAACCCAGGTGATAGCCGCTGATACTGATAGGGTTGAACTTCGGCATGTGCCGGCTGGAGAATTCGATCGTGTCCATGATGAGACGCATGGAGGGCCGCGGCGGAAAATAGAAAGACTTCTGGGCCTGATATTCCTTCAGAATGTCGTTCTGCAGTGTCCCCATGAGCCTGTTCAGGGAAATGCCCTGTTCTTCGGCAACCGCGCAGAACATGGCCAGCACTGGCGCAGATTGTGCGTTGGTAACGAAATTAATGCTGATTTCGTTCAGGTCAATGCCTTCCAGGATATTGCGGACATCCACCATGGAATCGATAGCCACACCACCGCAGCTCCCGACCTCCCCCCGGCACAGACGATCATCGGAATCCCTGCCCATGATCGTGGGCATATCCAGGCAGATGCTCACACCGGTGGCCCCCATCGCAATGAGCTGCCGGATCCTCTGATTGGCCATCTGAGGCGAACTCAGCGAACCGAGCTGACGGATCGTCCAGGGCCTCCCGCGGTACATGGTCCGATGGACACCGCGGACATAGGGATATTCACCGGGCAGTCCCAGATCCGTTTTGTAGTCAAAGCCGGCCACATCCTCCGGCTCATAAAGAGCCCGTATCTCAAGGTCGGAGAGATTTTTGAATGTCCGCCCGTTTTCTGACAGCTCTGTTTTTTTGCCCTTTGTTCCTACATCTGCTGAGTTCATTTCTTTTCCTCATTTCCGGAATGATTCATTGCTATACAAATAGAATAACCAGAAGAGAGCTTTGCATAACTGCCAATATTGTCATTTCGACCAGAGGGAGAAATCTGTAACAACTTGAATGTGTGGAGATTTCTCGTCGCTACCGCTCCTCGAAATGACAAAATTCAAAGCTCTCCAGAAGTCTATGGCGTCGGCCTTAATACAGCCTCTTCATCGCCTCCCTGCGCAGTTCAGCCCGGAAGTCCGGATGGGCGATAGAAATTAAGGCCTCCGCCCTTTCCCGCCTC
>JAUSOK010000039.1 GCA_030656035.1 Syntrophales bacterium | reverse complement strand
GGCGCTCATGGGAGCGGGTTTGTGCATGGTCGTGTCGAGCACCTCCTGCCAGAGTTTCTGGCCGGCGACGGAGAGCTTCCCGACCTCCTGCATGCGGTCGTAATCGAACGACTTGCCGCAATGTTCCTCCAGGAAGTGAATATATTCGTCTATCTGCCGGCGCACGTACTTCTGCATGTCCGCATTGTATTCGGTATGGCAGAAGGGAGTGTCCAGAATGAACAGCGGCGCGTTGAAATAGCGCGCCTGGATTTCATACCATTTCAGGACGGTCCCGCAGATATTGTTGCAGCACACGAGCATGTCGGGTTTTGGAAGCCCGCCGATCGGCCCGCCGTTGACGGTGGCACAGGCGATGTCCGTGCAGGCGTAGGAGCACAGGTCGCTTGCATAGCCCATGGATTCGGCCTTCTCGTAAAGCCCGACGCCCATGCGGCTGGCGCCGATCATGGCCCCGTGATTCTCGGGATAAACGGGAATGACATCCATCACGACCAGGGGCTCCACCGGACCGCCGCTCGTGATCCAGGCGACCTTCTTGCCCGTCTGTCCAGCCGTTTTGGCGTCGATGTAATAGGTCGTCATGATGTCCTTCATCTGCTTGACGGACTTGATCTTTCGCTTCTCTTTTTCGGGATCCGGTATTTTCGTTTCTTCCGCCATGTTCATCTCCTTTACAGCATCTCTAAAAAGGCCTCGAAGCGCGTGCGCAACTGCCCTTCGGGCGGCAGTTGATCTTCGACTTCGAGCAGCAGGTTCGGAATGCCCTCCTTGTCCAGGGCGTTTTTCAGATAGGGATAGTCGAAGGCGTGGGGATCGCAGAACTTCAAAAGCAGGATGATCACGCCCTGCGCGTCCCTTTCCCTGACCATTTTGACCAGATTATCGGCGCGGTTCGTCAGGCCGCTGTGCTTGGCCGGACAGACAATCCGTTCCAGGTAGCGCCCGGCAATGGCCTCGATGGGATCTTTCTTTTCAGCGAAATCTCCGGCAAAGGTCCTCGTCCCCATGCAGAGGTCATCCCAGACGACGGCGCCGCCCGCCTCTTCGATCATCGGATAGACATCGGGGAAATCACAGATCCCGCCGGAGAGGACCACGCGCTTGCGGCAGATGGCCGCGCCGGCGCTTTTCTTCTGCTTGAGCTCCAGAACCGCTTCGTTCAGCAACGCCAGCAACTCCTGCCGATCCATGACCATGGCGGCTTTCATGATGCTGTACACATCGGAGCCGCTGACGGCATCGGGATTTTGCGCCCGCATTTCATAGATCTGCCCCAGCATGCCGCGCAGTCGGCCGTAGAGTTCCATCGACGCCCTTAACGCGTCGTCGCTGATCGTGACGTCCAGTTTCTTCTCCAGAGCGGCCCTGAACGCCTTGAGCACGTTAATCATGTACTCTCCGGCGCTGTCCGTATTGAGCTTGACGGGCAGGACCACATCGGTGTGAAAACCGTAGGGGACATTGAGCCGCCAGATATCGGAGAGGCGCTGAATGGAGTCGCAGGTGTGGGGGAAAACGACGCCGTCCAGAAATTTCAACTCCCCGGAAAGGGCGTCCTCAAGCACGCCGCGCACAAGCGAACAGCAGTAGGATTGCAGGTGACGGTCGGCCAGATGAATGCCGGACTTGCGGCTGAATATCCTGAGCGGCAACGCGCCGGCGGCCCAGATGATCTCTTCGGGCGCATAGGAACAGAAATAGCCGACAACCTTTTTATGGGTCCGTGTTTTATAAGATTCCGCATACCCGTACGGGTCGCGCGCCGCCTCCCTGATTTTGTCCATGTTTTTCATATATTTCATTCTCCCGTATATTTGCCGGCCGCCTTCAGGCGCGCCTTTTCTTCCACTTCGAGGACGTTGTAGGCCACCTTGCCGACCAGCGTCTTCGGCAGGGACCGCCTGAATTCAATCTCGCGCGGGCAGGACCACTAAAGGATCAATCCCGGCAGCATCGTCTTCTCCAGCTCCAGCCTCTGGGCTTCAAAATCGTTTTTACGCTTCAAGGTGTTGAAATCGATCATCTCTCCGAAACGCAGGGTCACTTTCGCAAAGGGTTTAGGCAGCATGAATCTGTCCCAGCTTTTAAAATACCAGGCCTTGTCGGCGGCCGTGTAGATGGGAACGATCATGGCCTGGGCCGCATGCGCGAGCTGGATCGCCCCGGCCTTGACCCGTCCGGCGGGCCCCCGCGGCCCGTCCAGAATATGGGCGGCCAGGCGGAACCGTTTTAAATTGTCGATCATGACACCGAGGGCTTGCCGGCCGTCCGTCGAGGAGGAGCCCCGCACGGCCTTCCAGCCGCTGCGCTCGGCAATCCCGGCGATGATTTCGCCATCCTTGCTCTTGCTGATCATGAGACTGGGGTTCAATGCCTGATAGTTCCTGAAATGCCGGATGGCGGCAAAAAACTGCTGGTGCCAAACGCACAACAGTACCGTACCGCCCCTGGCGTGGTAGGCCATCCACTCCTGTTCATTTTCAATCCGCAGGCGGAATGTCCGGGAATAGGCCCGGATAAAACGGTAAAGCAATGCCAAAGTCATATTTGAGGTGACAAGCCGATTTTTCAATGAATGATTGTCCCTTCCTTCTTCGTCTGCTCTCATAGAGACCTTTGAATTTCTCCCGAAACCTGGGAATTTGTCATTCCCGTGAAAACGGGAATCCAGTCTTTTTAAGAGCTTCTGGATTCCCGCCTGCGCGGGAATGACACAGTGGAGGCGTTTTTCAAAGCTTTTTCATACAATCTTTTCACGGGCGCGGCAACCCCTATCTGAACCCTCCCGGAGACCCTTGAAAAATGGCTTCGCGCGGCTCAAAAATCTTTCCCGTTGAGGGGGACACGACTTCGTCATGTCCCCCTCAACCAGTCGTCATCATGATTCATGACTTCTTGTACTCCGCCTCGATGGTGATGGCGATGCCGCCACGCACGGCAAATTCAGCAGTAATCTTAAACCACCGGGGCGCCAGGGCCGCCGTCAGGTCATCGAGAATCCGATTTGCGACGTGCTCGTGAAAGGCCCCTTCGTCGCGGTAGGACCACAGGTAGAGTTTCAGCGACTTGGACTCGACAATGCGCTCATCGGGGATATATTGAATTTTCATCCGGGCAAAATCTGGCTGGCCCGTCATCGGGCAGACACAGGTAAATTCATCCGTCTCAAGCGTCACGACATAATCCCGCTGCGGGTGTCTGTTCGGGAAGGTCTCCAGTTTTTTTGACGGTTTTGCGTCCCGGCTTTCCCGCCCCAGCAGCGTCAATCCTGAAAAATCGTTTTTCTTTTTTCCCCTGGCCATAAAACAATCCTTCCTTTCATGAAGTTAAATCTGAATGCCAGTCCCCCATTTGCTTGATCCGCCTGAAATATTCCTGTCTGCAGGCATTTTCGATCGCCGCCAGCCGCGCAAAGGCTTCGTTGAAATCATGCTTTCCGGCCGTGAACAGGCCGTGCCCGTAAACAATCACGCCGGGATGATCCCGCATCGCGGGTGGGACGGTATGGCACAATCCGAAAGGCCCGCCCCCCGCCTCGCCCGCCACAATGGGGACGCCGCCGATCGATCTTTCATGGGGACAGCGGATGTGGCACGTATCCCGGCCTTCGCAATCGTCCTTATCGCAATCGAGGGACAGAATCACGGCGAACTTCGGATGTCCGTGCAGCACCGCGCGTTGCCCCGTTGCGAGGACGATGTCCCGGTGGGCGGGAAACTCCGTGGAGGCCGTCTGCGTCGGCGCGGAATGATCGGCAAGGGAAACGGGAACAATGCGGCCCTGCAGCTCATCGAGGGCGCCGCCTTTGGGGCTGATGTAGAGCACGGGATCGGCAAAATATGAGATGTTGCCGAAATTGGAATCCACGAGACGGCAATCGACCAACAACCGGCCAGCTTCCGCCATCGCCGGGAGGATCTGCTCTTCGGCGGCAAACGGCCCCGGCATGAGAGTTCCGGTTGTCGCCGGCGGGGGATCAAGACGCTCCATGACTTTGTTCAGGATCTCTTTGCGGCGATGATCCACGCTGTTGCGGCGGACATGGTAGAGCGTATCGGAAAAAAATTTGACAAAGCAGGCAAAACAGACGGAACTGTAGATGACAAAAGCCGCCTTCGGACCGGTCTTGCCGAAGGTGATGACGCCGCGGCCGGCAATAATGACGCTGCGCCGCCGCTTCAGCACAGCCGCGACAGCCTGAGGGTCAAGTTCCGGCAAAACAGGCAAATCATGAAGAAAAGTACGTGTTTCGAAATCCCTGGGCTCAATGACGCCGCTGGACGTTTCCGCAAGATATTCAATTATCGTTCGGTACGGTTCCGCCGGCTCGGCAAACAGAATGGCCTGTTTGTCAATTGCGGCCATGACTGTTTCCAGCGCAGCGCAGGCTTTGTCCTCCCGGCTCCAGAGGGTTTCCGCGCCGCGCAGACCTAACAGGGCGCCGCCCGCTTCCGTGAGGCCGGCACGAACCAGTTTAGCGGCATATTTCTGCAGAAGATTTTCCATTATTTCTGCGGTTCGATGACCACTTTCATGGAATCCCCGCCCTCGGCCACGAGGCGGAATCCCCGTCCCACCTGCTCCAGCGGCAGCCGGTGGGTGATCATCCGCTCTACGGGGACGCGCCTGGAGCGGATCAATTCAATGGCCACCGTCGCATCGAGCGGACTGTTCCCGTAGGAAGGCAGCAGCTTGATTTCATTGCGCCAGAATTCATTGAGGGGCACGGGCAGATCCACGCCCGGTTCCGTTGTCGCAAAACACAGGATGGCGCCGCCGCGATCCACTGATTGCAGGGCCTGCTTGAAGGCGGACAGGGCACCCGTGCAGACGATCACCAGATCGGCCAGCCGCCCGTCATTGATTTCCCGCAGGCGGACCGGGATGTCTTCGCGGGCGTTAAAAACCCCGTCTGCGCCGAATTGCCGGGCCATGTCGAGACGGAATGGGCTGATATCCGTCGCCGCGATCCGCCCTGCCCCAAGAGATTTGGCCAGCAACAGGTGCAGCATTCCGGAGATGCCGCTGCCGAGGATCAGTACCGTCTGGCCCGGCTGCAGATTGGCTATGCGCTGTCCGCGCACGACGCAGGCCAGGGGTTCGACGAACGCCCCCGCATCGTAAGAGACCTCTTCGGGCAGCAGAAAGACACCGCGATCAACATTGAGGCGCGGTACCCGTATATATTCGGCGAACCCGCCCGGATCGTAGTTGGTCGTGTGCAGCGTCTCGCAGGCGGTGTGATAACCCCTGAGGCAGTAATGGCAGGTGTTGCAGGGAATATGGTGGGACACGAAGACACGGTCGCCGGGTTTGTATCGCGTGACGCCCGCGCCGACTGCGGCGATTTCGCCGGCGATCTCGTGGCCCAGGACGAGCGGCGCCTTCTTGATGCGGTACCACTCCATCACGTCGCTGCCGCAGATCCCGCTGGCCATGACCTTCACCAGAATCTCGCCGGCGCCGATGGGCGGCACCGGCCGCTCTTCCACCCGGACATCGCTGTTATTGTAATAAACGGCGGCGCGCATTGTTTTCAATTCCTGTGTCATGATGAATTCCTTAAATTAATGTCCCGGAACGATGGTCCGGGCGTTTTCCATACCACCATATTAAGAACACCTACGCGGCCAAGCATCAATGCCGGCAAGGAACGGCTTTTTCGTCTACGGCGCCGATCTTATGTTGAATCTCTACGCCGGGCTGGTGTTATTTTTTGAAACGTCATAGATCCGCCCGCCCTTGATGACCATTTGCGGAGCGCGACAGGTCTCGATCACGGTGAAGGGATTCTCTTTCAGGACGACCATATCCGCGAGTTTGCCTTTGTCGATCGTACCGATTTTGTCTTCCATCCGGAGAATTTTCGCATTGTTGATCGTGGCGCACCGGAGCGCCTCCTGATTCGAAAAGCCGATTCTCGCAAGCATTTCCATCTCCCGCCACAGCATCCCATGATAAACATAGGGAATGCCGGCGTCGGTTCCACAGCCGATAACAATCCCGGCCTCTTTCATTTTGAGCAGATTCTGCGGGCCATGCAACAGGATATTGAAATAAAGATCGGGCCTGGCCAGGAATTTGCCGTTTTTGTAGAGGTTGCTGCATCCATATTTTTGATAATATTGCAGGGCCTCCACATTCTTTTCATGGATCGCCGGTTCAATATAGCCGTCCGGCGAGGGATTGAGCATCTGCCGCCTGATGGACAATTCGTTGTAAACGAAGCTATTCCGGTATAATTCAGGAACACTGTCAAAGGCCTCTTCCGCGGCAAGCATCTGCGCAATGACCATGGTGGGCACGATGGCGATGTTCTTGCCGGCCATCTCCGCAATTTCACTGTCTGTCAACAGGGCGTCGGCAAGGGAATGTTCCATGGAATTGATGCCGTACCGAAGCGCCCGGTCAAACCCGAATTTCGTATGGATGTGACCGGCAACGGGGAGGTTGTTTTTCCGGGCGAATGCAAAAATAAACTCCAGTTGCTCTTCGCTGTAAACGGGGATCTCTCCTTTTCCACACAGCAGCGATCGGTTATCCATTGTGAGCTTGATGAAAGAAGCGCCGTTTTCGATGCTCTCCTTCATCTTTTCTTCCAGCTCCGGGATGTCTTTAAACCAGAAACTCGGATTTCCCGTAAAGGCCATGGCGATTCCGGAAAACATACTGACGTCGGCAGGATCGATATCCGGATGCCCCCCGTGGACGTTCGTGAAGGCATTGCAATAGACCACTCTCGGACCCGCCAATTCACCTTTTTCAATCATTTCCAAATTTTTATGCAGCAGTTTCGGCAGCGCGCCCATGTCCCGGATGGTCGTCACGCCATGGGCGAGTTGCTGGACATAATTTCTTCTGATCTGCCGGAACATCGTGGAAACGCCGAACGGATTGAATTCCGCCTCGCTTGCGAGGGTCGAATGGCAATGTGCATCAATCAAACCCGGTATCAGGTATTGATTTTTCATATCCACGACGAGGGACTCTCCGCGGGGCTCAGGCAGCCGGTCCGAGATGGACTCGATCACCCCGTTTTCGATCGTAATGGTCCGGTCGTGATTCACGCCGCCCTGAAGCACATCGATGACATTGCAGTGGACCAGCGTCAGGGCTTTGCCTTCGCCCAGGCAGGCGGGCTTGTCTTTGGGAAACGATGTGCAGCCTGTCATGGCAGGAAGTGAAAACAATATGGCGGACGCCGCGGCAAGTTGCAGCATATCTCTTCTGGTCATTCCCGGGAATTCATGGACATGCATGGCTTATTCGCCGCCCCCCTCAGCATGTTGCCTTTGACAGATACTTCCGGCCATTGCCAGGAGCACAGAACCGACGGCCTGCTTGTGCTCCAGCATCACGAGGCGAGCAATGCGGCCGGGACCGAACAACAGCTCGCCCAACACGCCTGCATCTGTTTCAAGACGCACCGCCAGAACGCGCGGCCCGTGACGATGGAGGATGGTCTCGACGTTCCGGTAAAAGCGTTCGGCGCCGTCATTTGTCAAGAGGAGCAGCCGGGAGACACGGACGCCGCGCGGCGCGCCCGTTTGCCGATCCGCCATCTGCAGGCCTCGTTCCTCTGCAGCGAGCTTGCGTTCCGCACTCTCCAGGCCGCGTATCGCCTTTCCGGAGGCGTGTGCGTTCCGCAACGCCTGCGCCAGTTCGGAGGTCAGCATGGCCGCCGGGATACCAAGCTCGCTCTCCCGCCACAATGGCTGGGTGTGAGTGGTCAGGCTGCACAGGAGCTGCGCACCCCGCGGATCGGACTCGACAAGCTTTGGCAGGCGCATCGTTTGTTGTGCAGGAAGATTTGCATCCAGCATCATATTTTCTCATAAAAAATCAGGGAAGTGTCCCCCTATTTCCCTATTTTCCCTGTTTGACGCTGTTGAACAGTTCCCAGGCTTCCTTGACCGTATGATTTTCGTGGATGACGGCGCGCAGGGCCTGCATGATCGCCACGGGATGGGGGCTCTGCCAGACATTCCGGCCCAGATTAAGCCCGACGGCGCCGTTCTGCATTCCGTCATGAACAAATTCAATGACTTCCAGCTCAGTATCGCACCTGGGTCCTCCGGCCATGACGACAGGGACCGGACAACCGTAAACGACCTTGTCGAAATCCTTGCACCAGTACGTCTTGACCACTCGCGCGCCCAGTTCCGCCGCGATCCGGCAGCACAGGGCCAGGTAGCGTGCATCGCGTTTTTCCAGTTCCTTGCCCACGGCCGTCACCGCCATGACGGGGATGCCGAAATCCTCGCACTGATTGACCAGCTCGGACAGGTTGGTCAGGGATTCCTTCTCATAATCGCTGCCCACGAATACAGACATGCCGACCGCCGTCGCGTTGAGGCGGATAATCTCCTCGATGGACGTGGTCAGGCTCTCGTTGGCGAGGTCTTTGCCGACAACGCTTGACCCGCCGGAAACCCTGAGAATGATCGGCTTGCCGCCGGCCGGGTCCACGGCGGCGCGCAGTACGCCGCGTGTCACGAAAAGGGCGTCGCAGTAGGGCAGGAGCGGTTTGATCGTCTCCCCCGGTTTTTCCAGACGGGATGTCGGTCCCTGAAAATAGCCGTGATCAATCGGCAGAAAAAAACAATGCCCATCCGGCTGGATGAGCTGTGACATCCGGTTATTCATTCCCCAATCCATTCTATACCTCCTAAAATATTATATTTTCTATCAGGCAGCGCAGGCCGGCAGAGCATGACCTGCCGCATTACATCATGCCTCCGGTTTGTTGAGGCGGTCGCCCGAAGCGCCCTGCCCTTCCCCGATATGTTTGAGCCTTGTTGCGGGCGGATCCTCGTCTGCCGACCGGCAGCCCGGCCGCATTCAGGTGGAGATGCCGAACTTCGGCAACAGCCAGACCTGCAGAAAAATCCACACGGCCACGGCAATGATCAAGATCCAGATGGTATCCATAAACACCTCTCTTGTACTTTCCTATATCAGGCTCCGGTTCCATCCGCAATCAATTAATATGGGGACACTTCCCGTATTTTTTCTTGACGCTTACCGTCCATCAGAGTATATCGCCATCGTATGCCAAGAGTTGCTCGTATCATAGCGCCCCAATACCCGCATCACATCACCCAGCGGGGCAATAACCGCACCGATGTCTTTTTTGATGACGAAGACAAGGACGCATATCTGTCAGCGCTCAAGGACTATTGTGAGCGATGGAGCGTTAAGATCTGGGCCTATTGTTTGATGGCCAACCATGTCCATCTTTTAGCCGTGCCGGCAGATGAAGTATCTTTGTCCAGTTGCATCGGCAGGACAAACCTTCTGTATACGCAGCATATAAACCGCAAATACAAACGCAGCGGCCGATTATGGCAAAACCGTTTTTTTTCGACCATTATTGAGACCGAATCCTATTTATGGGCGGTGGCACGGTACATAGAGCAAAATCCGGTGAAGGCGAAGATCATAAAACGACCACAAGACTATCGCTGGTCAAGTTGCCGGGCGAATATCAGCGGGATGGGCGATGGATTGGTCACGGGTGAAGGGTGGCTTGATGAAAAAGAGCGGAGCGCTTATGAAATATTCCTCATGCAGAAAGATCCGACAACAGATCAAAAGATCAGGGTGAGCACTTCGACGGGCCGACCCATGGGGAGTGAGGGATTCATTGCCAGTCTGGAGAGCAAGCTTTCTCGAAAGTTATTGCCCGGCAAGGCAGGTCGCCCAAGAAAGCCACCAATAATTTAATATGGGAAGTGTCCCTACATTAAAGGAGGAAAGAATGAAAGCACTGGTTACTTACTTTTCGAAAACCGGCAACACGGAAAAAGTCGCACGGGCGATATACGACGCGCTGCCTGTTGACAAAGAGATCAGGCCGATCCAGGAGATGGAAACAGCGGAAGGTTACGATATCGTTTTCTGCGGTTTTCCTGTTTATGCGCACAGCGTTCCGGGAAAGGCGCAGCCGTTAATAAAGGCGCTCGGGGAGGGCCAGAAGGTCGCTTTTTTCTCGACGCACGGCTCGCTTCGGGGCGGTCAACTGCCGAAGCAGGCTTTTGAAAATGCCGTCGGACTGGCTCCCAAGGCTAAAGTTCTCGGGCATTTCGGCTGCCGCGGAAAGGTGGACCCCAAGATCATCGAGATGTTGATGAAGCAACAGGAAAACAAGGCCTGGGCGGAAGAAGCCCAGAGCGCCGACGCGCACCCCGATCAGGCGGACATGGAAGACGCCAGCGCCTTCGCGCTGAGCATGCTCACGAAAGTTTGATCCGGCTATGAACAGACTCAGCTCCGAAACAAGTCCTTATCTTTTACAGCACGCGACAAACCCGGTGGATTGGTACGCCTGGGGCGACGACGCTTTTGCCGCGGCAAAAGCGGGGGAAAATAGGGGCGCTGTCCCTAATTTTTTACGCAGCCGTCGTTTTTGGCTCATTTTTTGACATTTTACGAGTTCGTCAAGATTGAACGAAAAGGCCCGGCGATCGATCCGGAGGGTATTAATCATAGTTCAAAACACGCGACAGACAAAATCCGGCGCGGCTGCGATCATTGCCGCCGCCGCCCTGATTGCCGGAAACCTCATCGGTGCGGGTATCCTGGGGCTTCCTATCAATACGGGCCTCGCGGGTCTTTTGCCCTCCATGGCGGCCATGCTCGCGGGCGGCGCCATGATGTACCTGACGGCGATCATCCTGGGCGGCGAGGCCGCCCGCAGCCGCAACGAGACCTTTGATTACCCTTCGCTTTACGGCACCTATCTGGGCAGATTCGGAAAATGGATCGCCATCGCGGCGAACATGATCATTCTCTATGGTCTGCTGACCGCCTACTTCACCGGCGGCGAAAAAATCGTGGCCAGTCTCATCGGTTGGGAGTCCCGGCCGCTGCTTTTGATGTTGCTGTTTTCCGCGCCCCTCATTGTGCTGGCCTGCATCAATCTCAGCTTCCTCCAGAGGATCAACACGTTGCTGATGCTTTTGCTGGTCCTCGCCTTTGCCGTGCTGGTGCTCATGGGGTCCGGACATATTCAGACCAAACGCATGCTCTATACGGACTGGCTGTTTCTGCCGCTGACGCTGCCCATTATCGTGACTGCCTTCCACTTCCATAACATCATCCCCACTCTCAGCGCCGACCTGAACTGGGACATGGCGCTTTTCCGCAAGGCCGTCTTCTGGGGCATGCTCCTGGCCCTCGTGATGAACGGTCTGTGGGTTTTCATCGGCATCGGCGTCATTCCGCTGACCGGCGAAAACAGCATTCTTGAGTCCTTTCACACCAATGCGCCGGCGACGCTCCCCATGGCCTTCCAGATCAAAAGCGGCCTGTTCACGCTGTGCGCCTCAATTTTCGCGCTGGTGGCCATCTGCACCTCCTTTCTGGCTAACGCTGTCGGCCTGCAGAGCTTCATCCGCGACCTGCTGGCAAATGTCTTCCGCATTGAAAGCCGGCCCCTTGTCATTGCCGTCACTTTTTTACCGCCCCTGCTGACGGCGCTGATCTACCCGGACATCTTCCTGAAGGCGCTGGACATCGTCGGCGGCGTGGGGATTGTCGTGCTCTTCGGCGTCCTGCCGACCCTGATTGTCATGATGGATCGCACCCGAAGCCCGAAATTGCGCCTTGTGTGCCTGGCGGCGTTTCTGTTTTCCCTGGCCATTCTCGGGCTGGAGATCCTGCAGGAAACCAATCTGCTCCAGCTTAAGCCCTGGGTAGAATATCACAGCGTGAACTTTTGACGGATACGGAGAAACGAGCAATGCAATCTCTGCGAGAACTGTTTCGGTACGGTATGGGGCCCTCCAGCAGCCACACCATGGGGCCAAGACGAGCGGCGGAATTGTTCCGCAGCAGGTATCCACAGGCCAATTCCGTCAAGGTCACGCTTTACGGCAGCCTGAGCCTCACGGGAAAGGGACACCTGACGGACAGAGCTGTTATTGAAGGGCTCAAGCCGCTTGCCTGCGAGGTCGAATGGAACGAGGCGTTTTTGCCTTTCCATCCCAACGGGATGCGTTTCGAGGCGCGCGACGGCGGCGGAAAGGTCATGTGCGCGTGGAGAGTCTTCAGCATCGGCGGCGGTGAACTGCACGAGGAAAACCGGTCCGAAGCGGAAACCGCAGACATCTATCCATTAAACACCATGGAGGAAATTCTCCAGTGGACCGACCGGGACGGAAAGCCGATATGGGCCCTGGCCCATGAGATCGAGGGCGACGCGCTCTGGGAGCATCTGCGTTTTGTCTGGATGAAAATGCAGGAGGCCATTCAGAGCGGCCTGACCGAAGAGGGGAGCCTGCCCGGAGACCTGCATCTGCAACGCAAGGCCCGGAATACCCTGGCCAAGGCCAAAAGGGTGCGAGAGAGTGAAAAACGGACGGCTATGCTTGCGGCCTATGCCCTGGCCGTCTCGGAGAACAACGCCGCCGGAGGCTACGTGGTGACCGCGCCAACCTGCGGATCCTGCGGCGTTCTGCCTGCGGTGCTCTTTTATCTGCAACAGGACATGCAACACGACGCAGAGGCCATTCTCAAGGCCTTGGCCACGGCGGGATTGGTTGGAAACGTGGTCAAAAACAACGCCTCTATTTCCGGCGCGGAAGTGGGCTGTCAGGGCGAGATCGGTGTAGCCTGCGCGATGGCGGCGGCCGCCGCCGCGCAATTGATGGGCGGGACACCGCACCAGATCGAGTACGCGGCTGAAATCGGCATGGAACACCACCTGGGCCTGACCTGCGACCCGATCCATGGACTGGTGCAGGCGCCCTGCATCGAACGCAATGTTTTTGCCGCCGTCAGTGCATTGGCCGGCGCTGAATACGCCCTGCTTTCGGATGGACGGCACCTGGTCAGCTTTGATCAAGTCGTGGAGGCCATGAAGCAGACCGGCCATGATCTGCCGTCCCTCTACCGTGAAACCTCCCTGGGCGGTCTGGCCAGGGTATTCGACGGGAAAAAGTAAGATTCCCGTTGATATGACTGCCTGAGTACGCCTCATTTTTTATGATGATCGAGCATATATTCGACAACCTCCATCTCATTCCCCTGAATCTGCCGGAAGAAGGGTTCCATCATTTCCTGTGCGCCTGGCTTTACAGAGACGATTCCACCGTCATCCTGGTCGATCCGGGGCCCCGTTCAACCGTGCCTGCGCTCTTGCAGGCGTTGGAGGAAATGAGGATCCGGCATATCGATCATATTCTGCTCACGCACATTCACCTGGATCATGCCGGCGGGCTGGGCCTGCTGCTCGAGCGCTATCCGGATGCAAGGGCGATCTGCCATCCCAAGGGCATCCCGCATCTCATTGAACCGGCAAAGCTCTGGGAAGCCTCAAAGAGGGTCCTCTACGAAACGGCTGTCCTTTATGGCGAACCTGCCCCCGTTGCGGAAAAGAACCTGGATTACCGGCGTGATATTCCGGCAGGCGGTAGCACCGTTACGGTTTATGAAACACCCGGACATGCACCTCATCATCTCTGTTACAGGATCGGCGACATGCTTTTCACGGGCGAGGCGGCGGGGATATTTTATCCGATGGAAAATGATCTGTATCTGCGTATCGCGGCGCCGCCCGGGTTCGATCTGCATGATTACAGAAGATCTCTCGGCATCCTCAGGAATATTGACGCCTCTGTACTCTGTTACAGTCACTACGGGCTGTCATTTGAAATCCGAAAATTACTCGATCTGGCGTCTGCCCAGACGGAATTATGGGCAACGGTCATTGAAAAATACAGTGTGCTGCCGAGCCCGCTGTTTGAAGAAAGGATTTTTGAAACGTTGCTGGCTCAAGACCCCGGATTGTCCTGTTTTCATCAATTGCCCGCCGACGTCAAAAAACGGGAGACCTATTTCCTGAACAACAGTTTCAGAGGATTCAGGATTGCATTAAACAGGAAAGGAGATCCGTGACGTCCTGCATATAGATGGCAGGCGGCGAGTTCTCTGAGAAAGGATGGTAAGATGGGTAAAATTTCAGATCTGTTTTTTTTCCGGTGTCGTCATGTTTGTCCCCGCTGGCTGTGCTTTACTTTTGACAATTATTTCCGCAGGCTGATTCACAAGCCGGAGCGGATTGTCAAAGCCTATATCAAGGAGGGCGACAAGGTTCTCGACGTGGGTCCGGGCATCGGTTTTTTTACCATTCCCATGGCGCAAATGGTCGGTGAACGCGGACGGGTCATTGCAGCGGATATTCAGGAAGGAATGCTTGCCGCGATCAAAAAGCGCGCAATACACGCGGGCGTGCAAGAGAGAATTACGCTGCAACTGGTTTCGCCCGAATTGCGCGAAATCGTCGGTAAAGTCGATTTTGTTCTGGCCTTCTGGATGGCGCACGAAGTGCCGGACCAGCAGGAATTCTTTGCCCGGTTTCATGCTCTGCTTGTTGACGACGGTCAATTTCTGATGGTGGAACCGAAGCTGCACGTCGGAAAAGCTCGATTCAGCGCCTCTGTTCTCTCAGCCGAAGCCGCAGGGTTCAGGCTTGTCGATCATCCCGATATTTCCTTGAGCATGTCTGCATTGTTCGCCAAGGTTACAAGATCATAAGACGTCGATCCGGTCATATAGCCGATCGCTCATTGACACACGGTACCTGTTCTGCTTATAGTTGCTCCCGTCAAACAACCGTCTCGCGCAAAAATCATAATTATCGCTATGCGAAACCGATAAAAAAATGGAGGTGAATGATGACAGGAAAAATTCCGGAACGATTCGACGACGTCAGCGTAATCTGCAAAGCCAATGTCTATCACGAAGGACGCGTGGCCAGTCATACGGTGCTGTTCAAGGATGGAAGCAGAAAGACCCTTGGCGTTATTCATCCCGGAAGTTACAACTTCAAAACCGATGATCCTGAAAAAATGGATATTACAGCCGGAAACTGCCGGGTGCGTCAGGCGGATGAAGGGCAATGGGAAAGGTATCAAGCCGGCGCCTTCTTCATCGTCCCCGGCCGGTCATCTTTTGACATAGTTGTAGACGAAGGCATTGTGCAATACATCTGTTCGTTCGAACCTAATTCGGACAAAGAATAAAAAATCAAGGAGGAAATCAACATGCTGGAAATCAGGAATGCGGTAGCGGTGATTACCGGGGGCGGCGGGGGTATCGGTCTGGAGATCGCCAGGTACTGGGTGCAAAACGGCGGCAAGGTGGTCATCGCGGATGTGGCCCCCCAGTTTCTGGAAAATGCCGAAGCGCAGTTGAAATCAATGGGCGGAGATGTCCTCTCCGTGGTCTGCAATGTAACCAGCGAGGAGGACTGCGGCAAGCTGGCTGACGCTGCCATCGACAAGTTCGGCAAAATCAATCTGGTGGCTCCCTTCGCCGGAATCATCAAGGACGCGATGATGGTCTCGACCGACAAGGAGACCGGAAAGGTCAACCGGAAGATGACGCTGGACCAGTTCAAGGCGGTCATCGATATCAACCTGACGGGGGTGTTCCTGACCGTCCGGGAATGTGCGGAAAGGATGATCAATCACGGCTGTCAGGGTCTCATCTGCCTGGTATCCTCCACGGGTTCGCTGGGCACCGCCGGCCAGATCAACTACGCTTCATCGAAGGCGGCCATGTCGGTCATGCCCAAGGTCATCACGGCGGAGTTCTTCCGCCGCGGCATCGGAAACAGGATTCGTTGCGTGGCGGTTGCACCGGGTTATGTCGGAACCGCCATGGTCAAGGGCATGGATCAGAAGTCCCTGGACAAGATTCTGTCGGATGTTCCGATCGGCCGGCTCATCGAACCCGCCGAGGTGGCATCACTGGTGGGCGAACTCTACCGGAACGAAGCCCTCGCAGGGGATGTCTATTTCATCCATGGCGGGCTTCGCCTGGGCTCGCGGGGATAACGGAAATATAGGGACACTTCCCATATTCCATATTATTTCGGATAAAAAATATGGGAAGTGTCCCTATATTAATATCAGCGTTTTCCGATGTGGAGGATGCCCTTGGTGATGTTGCAGAGGTGATCGTTCATGCGGCCGACATAGGTGAGGACATCGGAAAAGACGAGTCCCGATTCGTTTACGCAGACCCCTTCCCCGAGGCGCTTGATGTGGTTCAGCCTGAACTGGGCGGCGAGTTCGTCGATTTCCTTCTCGATCACGAGGGTGACGCCCGCCGCATCGTGGTCGTCGCTGTTTAAGGCCTTCTGGGTAAAATTCATGAGTGCCTGGGTCTTGTCGAAAAGGCGATCAAGCTCCCTCTGGGCGACTGTGGAAAATGTGAGGTTGTCCTCGTACAGGCGCTGGGCAAGCGTCGCAATATCCTGACAGTAATCCCCCACCCTTTCCAGATCATTGACGCTGTGTATAAGGGCGGGTATGGTTCTGCGCTTTTCGTCGGCAATCTCCCCTTTCGTAATCTCCACGAGATATGCCGTAATGTCCCGCTGCATCTCGTCCATGGACTGTTCGTCAATTGCGATCTCGTTTTTGAGCTTGTGATTGTACTGTAAGATGCATTGTCTCGCTTTCTCCAGCATTTCCTGGCCGACGGCAAGCATGACTGAGAGCTGGCGGATCACGGCCATAATGGCCAGTTCCGGCGTGGCCAGCAGGTTCTTGTCCAGGTATTTCGTTTCTTTCTTCTCGTAATCTTCTCCGGGAATCATCTTGTTTAAGGCTTTCAGAAAAAGAGCGACAAAGGGAAGAAAAAGGATCACGTTCACCACATTGAACAGGGTGTGAAAGTTGGCGATCTGGCGGGAGATATCGCCGGGGAGCGCGGTAATGAGCTTGAAGTAAAGGGGCAGCATGGCAAGCGCTACGACGGTTCCGAGAATGTTGAACATGGCGTGGCCGGCAGCGAGCCTGCGACTGGCGAGCTTACCCCCGAAGCTGGCAATCACCGCGGTGATGCAGGTGCCGATATTGTCTCCCATGATGAGGTATATGGAGGCATTCAGATCCAGAAGGCCCGCCGACGCAAGCGCGATGACCATCCCGATGGAGGTGCTGCTGCTCTGAAGCAGCATGGTCACGACAGCGCCGGTAACAATACCGAGGACAGGATATTTGCCGAATTGCAGAAAAAGATTCAGGAGGTCTTGATTGCCCGCCAGGGGTTTCACCGCCTCCGTCATGATGTTGAGGCCCAGAAAGAGCATGCCGAACCCGAGGATGGCTCTTCCCTTGTTTTTATGTTTCGTTTTTCTCGCGAAAAAAAAGACGACGGACCCCGCAAAGATAAAAACGAGCGCCGCATTCGTGAGCTTGAAGGCGATCAGCTGGGCGGTGATGGTCGTCCCGATATTGGCGCCGAAGACAACGGGCAGCGCCGCCGCCAGCGTGATCAGACCGGCGTTGATGAAACCGATCAGCAGTACTGTCGTGGCGCTCGAACTCTGGATGAGGGCCGTGAATCCCGCACCGACCAGCATGGATGTGACGCGGTTTGTCGTGATCTTTGCGATCAGGGTCTTCAAAAGACCGAGCGAAAGTTTCTTAAGGGAGTCGCTGAGAAGATAGATGCCGTAAATAAAAAGGCCGAGTCCGCCGAGGATACTGAAAATAATCTTGGGATCCATAAACATTATAAATTACTGATTAATTACAATATGTTACAATAGTTACGGCCCCGGATGGCGCCGCTTTTTTCACGGGTAAATTACAATATTTTCCACATATGTCAAGCGATTTCCGGAGAATCAGGGTTGATCACGCCTTCCTGTTTGAGTCTGTCTATATCGTCCTGGCCATACTTCAGAATGTTTCGCAATACTTCTTCGGAATGCTGTCCTAACAGCGGCGCCGGCGCATAAATGTCGCCCGGCGTTTCGGACAGACGGATCGGAGACCCGGCGATTTTCATTTTCCCCGCAACCGGCTGATCGATCTCCACGAGCATCTTCCGGTGCCGGAT
>JAUSOK010000033.1 GCA_030656035.1 Syntrophales bacterium | reverse complement strand
TTTTGTCATTTCGAGGAGCGGTAGCGACGAGAAATCTCCACACATTCAAGTTGTTACAGATTTCTCCCTCTGGTCGAAATGACAATATTGGCAGTTATGCAAAGCTCTCAGAACAGGAATGGGGGGACGGCGCCCCTATTTTCCTGGATTAAAAAGACCGGATTCCCGCCTCCTTGGGAATGACATGGATGTATTCCGGATCAGGTCTGGAATGACGCATTGAGGTAATGGAAAATAAAGGCGAAAATAATAATTGGTAGAGCAAAAAAATGGGGACAGCACGCCATTTTCCTTTGGAAAAAGAGGCTCAGCCCCTATTTTTTTAATAGGCCTGGATTCCGGATCGCGTCCGGAATGACAATAAAAAGAAAAATAGGGGCGCTGTCCCTCTATTTTTTTCTTATGGTTTTGTGCGTTTCGCCCTGTTTCGCGGGGGATGCGCCGTTTGACGGGCCGGCGAACTGGGGCGGGACGGGGCTCATGGAGACGCCGACGGCGCGGGTGCTGAAGGAGGGGCGATACCGTATCGGCGTCAGCCAGATCGACCCCTACCGCTACTACTACGGCGCTGTAAGCCCCCTGAAAGGGCTCGAGATCGACGGGCGGGTGACGGAGGCGCTTGGATTTACGGTGAATCCTGGAAGTTCCGCTTGGCAGGGCTATGGAAATAATAAAGACAAATCCCTCGATTTCAAATACCAGTTTCTCCCGGAGGGCAAGTGGTGGCCGGCCCTGGCCATCGGGATCATGGACCCGCACGGGACACGTAAATACGCTTCACAGTATTTGGTGGCGAGCAAGCAGATATATCCCTTCGATTTCACGATCGGCTTCGGAAACGGGCGCTTCGGGAAGCGGCCCCTGCCCTCCCAGGGGGAAGGGGTGAAACTTGAAATGTTTGAGGATCAGAACACCTGGCGCTCCGACGGGCAGTTCTTCGGAGGAATCCAGTTTTCGCCGACGAACTGGCTTACGTTGATGGCGGAATACAGCCCGATTGCCTATGAAAAACAAACCGGCGATATGGCGGTCAAATATTTCACTACCGCCGTCCCCTCCAAGTTCAACTTCGGCCTGCGGTGGCGGCCCTACCGGTGGACGGACATCGACGTGTCCTGGCAGCGCGGAAATCAACTGGGGGTCAACCTGTCCGTCGCCTTCGACCTCGGGAATCCCCTCGTTCCGCTCTATGACCGTGCCTACCGGGAAGAGCCGGAACAGCGCCTCAAACCGCTGGAAGAAAGAATCGCCAGGGCCCTGCATGAATCGGGGTTTATGGACATTGGCGTTGTCCTGGAAGGCGACGACCTGTTGGTTGAAGCGGAAAACGACAAGTATTTCTATCAGCCCCGGGCCATCGGCGTCGCGCTTCGGGCGCTGAACGACATCGCGCCGCCTTCCGTCCGGCAGATCCGTCTGGTGTTGATGAGCAACGGCATCCCCCTTGTGATGTTCACGGCGCTGCGCAGCGACGTCGCTCTCTTTGCGGGTGAAACGTTCTCTGTCAACGAGTTTCTGCATCTCTCCGACTTGCGAACGGATACGACGGACACACGCATTCCGGCGCGGCGGTACGCGAAACACTTCGATTACGGCGTCAAGCCCGAATTCCGGACGTTTTTGAACGATCCATCGGGGTTCTTCAAGTATCGTCTCGGCGCTTCGGCCTGGGTGGGCTACCGGCCCTGGCGCGGGGCGTCTTTCGTGGCCGGGCCGGAGATTTATGTCCTGAACACCGTGTCGTCCAGCAATCAGTCCGGGCCGAGGGCCGTCCGGTCGGATATCGTTCCCTATCAGCAGGACGATGTGGTCCTCGGAAAGCTGTTGTTCGAACAGATCGACAAGTTCCGCCACGAGATATACGGACGCGTGGCTGCGGGCATTCTGGAGGTGGAGTACGCCGGGCTGGATGGAGAAGTGGCGAAACCTTTCTTCGGCGGGCGCTTGATGGTCGGCGTCAGCGGCAGCGTCGTCAGGAAAAGGGAGGCGGGCAGCCCTTTCAAACTCAAAGACAACGATTACAAGGACTATTACACGACGGCCTTTTTCAACACGCGCCTGAACATTCCGGAACTGGAGGCGTCCATCGATCTCAAGAGCGGGCAGTTCCTGGCGGGGGATACGGGGACGCGCATCACGCTGTCCAAGTTCTTCAACGGCGTCATTCTGTCGGCCTGGTACAGTATCACCGATACGTCCGTATTTACCGACAATTTCAACAGGGGCTACCACGACAAGGGGATTGCCATTACCATCCCGATCCGGCTGTTCAGTGGAACCGATTTGCGAACGGCTTACAGGTATGCCATTTCGCCCTGGACAAGGGACGTTGCCCAGGACATCGATCATTACGACACGCTTTTCGACTATATGGGACGCAACACGGGCGATT
>JAUSOK010000032.1 GCA_030656035.1 Syntrophales bacterium | reverse complement strand
TCCTGAAGAACGTCCAGGAGAATGCCCGCAACCTGACCCAGTCGGCGGTCAATAAAATAGAGATCACGCTCAACGGCGTGGAGAAGCCGCCCCAGTATCTGGCCGCCCTGCTGGAGCGGTTCCACTACAGCAAGGAGGACTTGCTCAAGCAGATCGAAGAGACCGTCGTCAAGAATGCGGAGATCTACGGATCGACGGTTGCCTTTGAACCCTACGCCTATGACAGTTCACTTTATTATTTCGCCCCCTATTATTTCAAGGACCGGGGCCAGGTCAAGTTGTCCTATCTGGGAAGCAAGGATTACCAGTACTTCCTGTGGGACTGGTACATGATCCCCAGAAAACTCGGCAAGCCCGTCTGGAGCGAACCCTATTTTGACAAAGGCGGCGGCGACATCGTCATGTCCACCTATTCCACGCCTTTTTACCGGAACATCGGAGGACGCCGGAAATTCACCGGGATTGTGACGGCCGATATGTCGCTGGAATGGCTTGTGGACATCATTTCCCGGATCTCCATCTATCAGTCGGGCTACGCCTTTCTGATTTCACGCAACGGCGTCTTCGTGGCCCATCCCGACAAGAAGCTGATCATGCGTGAGAGCATCTTCAGTCTTGCAGAGACGGCCGGCGACGCGGAGCTCAGGAAGATCGGGCGGAACATGATCCGGGGCGAATCGGGTTTCGTGTCTCTGGGACAGTATTTCACGGGAAAGAAATCATGGATGTATTACGCCCCGCTGTCCACGGTGGGCTGGTCGATCGGCGTCATCATCCCGGAGGAGGAACTCTTCGGCGATCTCCGGAAATTGAGCCGTACGGTGCTGATGATCGGCGTCGTGGGCTTCGTCTTTCTCTTTGCCGTGGTGGTCTTCATTTCCAGCACCATCACGCGTCCGTTGCGCGAACTCGCCCTGCGGACGTCGGAAATCGCCCGGGGCAGCCTGGACATGGAATTACCGCCGACGCACGCGCGCGATGAGGTCGGCGCCCTGACGCATTCTTTTGAGGACATGCGTCTGGCCCTCAAGGAATACATCACCAACCTCAAGGAAACAACGGCAGCCAAGGAGCGCATCGAAAGCGAGCTCAAGATCGCCCGCAGCATTCAGATGAACTTTCTGCCCAGGCATTTCCCGCCTTTTCCCGAAAAGCAGGAGTTCGAAATCTTTGCCGTCCTGGAATCGGCCCGGGAAGTGGGCGGTGATCTTTACGATTTCTTCCTTTTGGACGACGACCACCTGTTCTTTTCTATTGGCGATGTTTCCGGAAAAGGCGTGCCCGCAGCCCTGTTCATGGCGGCCTCCAAGATGCTGATGAAAGGAACGGCGCACCTGGAACTGACGCCGGCCGAGATTCTGGAACGCGTAAACCGTGAGCTTTGCTGGGAGAATGACTCAGCCATGTTTGTCACCGTCTTTTGCGGCATTTTCTGCATCAAAACCGGTGAGCTGCAGTACTCCAATGCCGGACACAATCCGCCGGTCCTGTTGCATGCATCGGGACAGGCGGACTGGCTGCCCCTGCCGGAGGGATTAATGCTGGGTCCCTTTGAAGACAGCCGCTATGAAACCCGGAGCATTGCCCTGACGCCGGGCGACACGCTGATCCTCTACACCGACGGCGTCACGGAAGCCATGAATTCCGAAAAAGAGGTCTATTCGGACGGGAAGCTGCTTGAGACGGTCATGCAGAGTGGAAACGCCGCCGCGGAAGGGCTCGTACGCGAGATCGTGCAATCCGTCCGGGACTACGCCGGCGACGAGCCGCAATCCGACGACATCACGCTTCTGGCCTTGAAATATCGGGGGATGCCCTGAGACAAAGGACGCCGGCGAAGCCTTTTTTCAGAGGTCTCGCATTATCAGACGATGCCTCCTTCTCCTCGCTGCAAGTCATCTTTCACCATTTCCAGTATCTTTTGGCCTGTTCCGAATAAAGCTGAGAGGAAATCAATAGCGGTAACCACAATATTTTGTAAGAAAATTGTCTGTTGTCAACAAATAGAATTGTCCGGTTTTGTAGCAAATGAATTGTATCCCAAAATATGCGCATGAAACAGTTGCGGATTTATTCGGTAACATCGAATTATGAGTCAATGATCCCTTTTTAAGCGCTCCCTGGGTAACATTTTATTTGAGGCAATTCAGTGATGCCATATATCCCTTGACAAGCAGAAACAGCCCCCCTATAATTCAAAAATTCGGAAGCAATGTCTTATCCAATGATGGAAATGTTGATTTAACGAGCTTCCTATATCTGTCGGAGAAGCATTAAGAAACCCTAATGAAGAAAGGAGTTCGTCATGAAAAGAAGAAGTATTTTGATTGTTTTTTGTACCTTCTTGGTTTTCGGATTGTTTGCCGCGAATGTGTTTGCCCAGGATAAACAGATTACCCTGGATCAACCGGTTGTTCAGGAGCAAACAAGAGTTATCGTGGAAGAAATAGTCTTAAGCGACCCCACGGTTGCTCAGCCCAAGAAATGGCTTATCGGTCTCAGCGGCGAGTATTGGTATGTTTACAATCAATATAATCGGTGGGAGAATGGAGTGATAGCCGCTGAGGGTTCGATGACTGGCGGCATGCCGGGTGGCACGATTATTGTTGGTTATGATGCTTTTACTGTGGCGTATTCCTACCGCAAAGGCGATTTTAATTGTGATATAACATATGCCGATTTACCTAATAAAACGTCTGTACTGAAGTCGAACCAAACCGAACATGAAATAACGGCGCGGTGGCTGTTCAAGGTGAGCCCGCATTTTAATCCTTATGTTGTGGTCGGCTATAATCATACAACAAAGGATGATGAGGAAACTTTAGATGCCGCACATGACTGGGGCGCCCCTAACTTTAGCCGTGTGACCAAAAATTTGAGGACATATAAATCACCGTTGTTCGGTCTGGGCGCGATCATACCCTTTAACAAATATATCGGGGTGCGGGTCGAGGGCCGGGGCCTTTATTCCTGGTCGGACAGAGTTCAGGATGACGGAGCAGCTACTTGGTCCGGGTCAGGTGTGGGTGCCGCCGCGGTGGCAACAGGCTACTGGAATATCTGGAAGGGGCTGAACGCGCAAATCGGTGGTAAATATCAATGGTTAAACGGCGGATATTACAATGTGGGTAACAGTTGGAAATTAGGCGCCTTTGCCATGCTGGGTTATACACATAAGTTTTAATTTGGTTTGAAAGAAAAACATACCTCAGGCATACCGTGCCGGTAATTGGCGCTGTTGCCTGAGGTATAATGATCGCAAGAAAAACGGCACGGAATTGATTGTAGCGAATGTTCCCCGAACTGTCCGCAAAGATTAATAATGATGAAGATAATTTCCACATGTTTCTTTTTGCTGATCATAGGCTTATCCTGCCTGTGCCCGATTTCCTTTGCCCAAAATAATAATAAAGCCATTCTGATTGGCATTAGCCAATACTCCGATTCCAATATCAACCAGCTGGCCTTCGCCGACGAGGATGTCCGGACGTTCTCCATGATGCTGATAAATTATGCCGGATATGGTTCAGCGGATATCGTTTTACTGCTGAACAACGAGGCCACCAAACAGCGGATTATGAATACGATAACGGACATGGTCAGGCAG
>JAUSOK010000022.1 GCA_030656035.1 Syntrophales bacterium | reverse complement strand
GGCGCTGGTCTGAATCCCCACGAATATGCCCTTGCAACGGGCCTCCAATGGTTTGCATGATGATTTCAGGCGATCTATCAGCTTCCGCTCGGCATCGGGCATCAGGTTCCAGGCCGCGCTGTCGGAGAGGTCCCCGTACGGGATCACGGCAGGGGGCGCTTGCCAATCGACACTGGACATGTCCCCGTCGGGGACGAAGGCGCACCGCAGCGCGTCCACCGCCTTGCCGCGAAAGAACTGGAGGGCCGTGTACGTGATGGCCTCGTCGAAGACCTGAAAACTCTTGAAATCGACCCAGCGGTCGAGGCTGCGGCTGCGCTTGACGGCGGCGCGCAAACCCTGGCCGTATTCGTTCATCATCCAGACATTGGGGGCGATATAGCCCATACGCCCTTCCTGCCGGAGGAGGTCCACCCCCTTTTCGATGAAGGGCAGGTAGAGGTCGAAGTTGCCGGTCTGGGCGCCGGCATACAGCGGGGCGCCGTCATCCCTGCGGGCCTCCATCAGGTATTCGGCAACCGGGCCTTGAACCTTGCGGAAATTCTGCAGCTTGACATAAGGCGGGTTGCCGATTACGCAGTCGAAGCCGCCTTGATTAAATATCTTCGGAAACGCCGCCCTCCAGTCGAAGGCATTGATGCGTTCCCGTTCGTCTTCGCTGAAGAGGTCCGGCTGCCGGTTCGTGTAGAAGTCCGGACCGACCAGGCTGTTGCCGCAACGGATGTTTTGGTCGAGGCTCGACAGGGGTTTGCCCGGCGATGCCGTGTGCATCCAGAGCGCCAGACTGG
This sequence comes from Syntrophales bacterium, assembly GCA_030656035.1. Taxonomy (GTDB): domain Bacteria; phylum Desulfobacterota; class Syntrophia; order Syntrophales; family Fen-1087; genus JAPLJM01. The sequence continues at coordinate 1,894 of JAUSOK010000022.1, read as the reverse complement.
CAATTTCAACGGATTCGGCATTGATGTCAACGCCGTACAGATTGTTGGCGAGGATGTCGTTGATAACCGCATCCAGATCCCACAGCTCTTCCTGTCCGGTAACGCGATACGTCTCGTCGGCCACCCAGCGATGCTCCCGTTTGAGATTTTCCAGCGTCTGGATCAGAAAAGCGCCGGAACCGCAGGCAGGATCGACGACCTTCAATTCGCGTAAACGCTTTCGGTAGACTTGCAGCGATTTCAGCCATGCCCCGGCCGCTCTGGCGGTGCGTCGTTTGTCCGTTAAAAATTTGCGGTATTCGTCGATTTGCTCCTGATTCGGGCGCTTCTCTTCGGTCAGGTCAAGTTCCTCCTTTATGTCGCGGAGCCGTGCGCCGACGGTCTCTTCAACAATATAAGCCGTGACCCATTCGGGGGTATAGTAAACGCCGTCTCTTTTTCGCTGTGAGAGCAGGTTGAGCGACGGCCTGCCGTCGGCTTCGGCTTCCATGATTTCCAGTTCGGTGATCGACTGTTCGAAGATGCGACCGATGGCGTAAAAATCGATCATCCGTTCATGTGCGGCGTTCTTGATGCCGAAGTTGTACTTGGCGCAGAAGAAGAGCAGGGTCAAAGGATGAGCAAGTATGGTTTTCTGTCCGCCCGTTCCCTGGTTTCTGGCGCAGAAGACTTTGGCGGGAATGTTGAGATTTTCCAGCTCGGGAATTTCCTCGAACAGACCGCCATTGAAACGGTTGATGCGGTGGGCGCCAAACTTACCGCCGTCTCGCATGGTCCGGAAGATGCCCCTCACCCGGTCCCAGGGATTGGAATCTTCGGGATTGGAGTATTCGTCGCGGCTCAGGTTGATCAGGACGTTTCTCAGGAGGTCTCCGGGAAAGTCGAGGGCCTTTCCCATGTCCTCGCAGAACATGATGAAGAGGCAGCGGTCGAGGAAACGCTGGGTCAACCGTACCAGTTTGCCTTTGGTGCCGGCAAATCCCGGATTGGCCGCGACGATGGCTCTGAAGACAAATTCACGATAGGCCTTGTATTCCAAGTAAAAGTCACGTTCGAGGGCCGATTCCTGGATGAAATGCTCTTTCAGCAGCACTTCGAGCGGCGCGGGGCCTCGTTCGGCGAGCAGGACATCGCGATGAAAGGTTTTTCTGAACAGGAATCGCAGAAACTCTGCGGATTCCGTCTCGTTAAGCAGAGACTCGGTCTCGTCGCCGGGAACGGGAGCGATTACGAAGCGCTGGCATTGAGCCTCCCCCTTGATGCGATGGTAGAGCCGGAATTCGTTCGTATCGGTCACGACGCCCCACGACGGTTCGACCAGTTCATGACCGGTCAAAGATGCCCGGGCTTCGCGCAGGTAATCGAGGCACTGTCTTACAGGCGAGCGATCGTTTCCCTTGCGGTTTTGGCGCTGATCGAGTCCTGAGCGCATGTCCTTGAATTCGCAGAGCACATGGGGAATGTCCGTCATACCTGCCTCGCCGAACCGGCCCAGCGCCAGATCGGCCTGGCCCACGCCGCCAATTTGGCCCGCACGGGCGATCGGAAATTGCGGATAGCAATGATAGCCGGCGCCGCTCTCACCCTGCTGGGCATAGCCCCAGATGTCACGAAAAAACAAAGAGATGAATGCGGCATCAGTGGCTGTTTCCTTGAGCTTGCGGCGTTCATTCCAGTTCTTGAGACGTTCCAGCAAAGCATTTGCTTCGGCGGAGGCCTGAAAATCCCGGAACTCCTTCTCCCAACGGGAAGCGAGAAGCGAAATGCTGAACAATGGTTGATAGTTCATTTAAGGCAATTCCATTTGTCAAAACGGTTTTCTTTGGAAACCACAAGCTTCACCTTGGGGCTGTTTTAGTACCTATGCCCCGTTGGCTGTGCTTAATATATGCAA
>JAUSOK010000001.1 GCA_030656035.1 Syntrophales bacterium | reverse complement strand
TCCTGCAGGGCCGCTTCCACCGCCGCCTCCTCACGGACGTCAAACTTGAGCTTCTCCCCGTCGCTGCCCGCCGCGCGGATCATTGTAAGCGTCTCTTGGGCCGCCTGGTCGTTCGCTCTGTAATTGACGACGAGATAATATCCGGCGCGGGCCAGTTCCACGGCGATCGCCCTTCCGATGCCGCGGGCGCCGCCCGTAACGATGGCTACCTTCTGATCAGTCATGATATGTCTCCTTGTCGGTATATTCCCCCTTCCGCCAGCCGCGGAACGATCTTTTATTCTCGATAAAATTATCCCTGAAGTCAAGGAGATTTATCAAAAAAAGCCCCCCGCCGGAATCGGCAGAGGGCTCATTTATAAGCAGGTTATATCAAAAGCGGTTTTACATCATGCCGGGGTAACCGCCGCCTCCGGGAGGCATCGACATACCGCCGCCCGCACCCTTCTCTTCGGGCTTGTCGGCGATCATGCACTGGGTCGTCAGCATTAAAGCTGCAACCGACGCGGCATTCTGCAGGGCAAAACGCGCCACCTTGGTGGGATCGATGACGCCCGCTGCGATCATATCTTCATACTGGTCCGTCCGGGCGTTGAAACCGAAGGCGCCCTTCTTTTCCTTTACTTTTTCCACAACGATGCTGCCTTCCATGCCGGCATTGGCGGCGATCATCTTGATCGGTTCTTCGAGCGCCTTTTTGACGATGTTCACACCGATCTGCTGGTCCCCCTCGAGCTTCATCTTATCGAGGGCCGGCAGGCAACGGAGATAGGCCACGCCGCCGCCGGGGATGATTCCTTCCTCCACAGCCGCGCGGGTTGCATTGAGGGCATCCTCAACACGGGCCTTCTTCTCTTTCATTTCCGTTTCCGTTGCCGCGCCGACTTTGATTACGGCCACGCCGCCGACGAGTTTCGCCAGTCTTTCCTGGAGTTTTTCGCGATCATAGTCGGAGGTGGTCTCCTCGACCTGGGCGCGGATCTGTTTCACACGGCCCTCGAGCTCGGCCCGCTTGCCGGCGCCGTCGATGATGGTGGTGTTGTCCTTGTCAATGGTGATCCGCTTGGCGCGGCCCAGATCTTCCACGCGGGCATTTTCCAGTTTATAGCCCATGTCTTCAGAGATCATCTTGCCGCCGGTGAGGATCGCGATATCTTCCAGCATGGCCTTTCTGCGATCGCCGAATCCGGGGGCTTTTACTGCCGCCACATGCAGCGTCCCGCGCAGCTTGTTCACCACGAGGGTGGCCAGCGCTTCGCCTTCGATGTCTTCGGCAATGATCAGGAGGGGTTTGCCCATCTTGGCGATCTGCTCGAGAACGGGGAGGAGGTCTTTCATGCTGCTGATTTTTTTCTCATTGATGAGGATAAAGCAGTCCTCCATGTTGACTTCCATTTTTTCGGCGTTGGTAACGAAATAGGGGGAAAGGTAGCCGCGGTCGAACTGCATGCCTTCCACGATCTCCAGTTCCGTCTCGATCCCCTTGGCCTCTTCCACTGTAATGACGCCTTCCTTGCCGACCTTGCCCATAGCCTCGGCGATAATCTCGCCGATGGCTTCATCGTTGTTGGCGGAAATGGTGCCGACCTGTGCGATTTCCTTCTGGTCCTTGGTCGGTTTGCTGAGTTTCTTGAGCTCGGCGACGACGACTTCCACGGCCTTTTCAATGCCGCGTTTCAGATCCATCGGGTTGCTTCCGGCGGCCACGGTCTTGGCGCCTTCACGGTAAATGGCCTGGGCCAGAAGCGTCGCGGTCGTCGTGCCGTCGCCGGCGACATCGCTGGTTCGGCTGGCCACTTCACGCACCATCTGGGCGCCCATGTTTTCAAATTTGTCATCCAGTTCGATTTCTTTTGCGACGGTTACGCCGTCCTTTGTCACCGTCGGCGCGCCGAAGGTTTTATCCAGGATCACGTTCCTGCCTTTGGGGCCAAGCGTCACCTTGACGGCGTCCGCCAGGGTGTTTACGCCCTTGAGAATTGCCTTTCTTGCTTCTTCGTCGTACAGAAGTATTTTTGCTCCCATTCTGTTAAATCCTCCTTATGGTATGTTTTTTATAATTTACTTTTCAATGATGCCCAGGATATCGTCTTCTCTCATGATGAGATGTTCAACGCCATTGATCTTGACTTCCGTACCGGCGTATTTGCTGAAGAGAATGCGGTCGCCCGCCTTCACGTCCGGCTTTACCAGCTTCCCATCTTCCGTGGTTTTGCCCTTGCCGACGGCAATGACAAGGCCCTCCATGGGTTTTTCCTTGGCCGTATCCGGGATGATAATGCCGCCTTTGGTCTTGGATTCTTCCTCTACGCGCTTTACGATGACTCTGTCCTGTAACGGTCTGATTTTCATACCTTACCTCTCCTTTCAACCTTATATTTTAGATTCTTCATAATGATCATGGTTCCCCCTTGACCAATTCGGGCATATATTAAACACGAATTCCGCCGTGTCAAGTTTTCAAATGATTTTTTTCGAACGGGCGGTTATGTCGGAAAGGACGGCTGAATGATGCCGCCTTTCAATGGCGGTGATGGACCAGCGAGGTGACGACCCCTTCGAGGTGGTGCAGAGTGTTGCATTCCTTCACCATACTGCAGAAGGGGATGTATTTTTTCATTTCCGAATCCCCCGTCCCCCAGAAGGGCGGCGGCTCCGGATTCAGCCAGATCAGTCGTTTGCTGCGCTCGTAGATCATCTTGAGGATGCCCGTCTGCGCCTCTGCATAATTATTCCGCGCATCGCCCAGAATGAGCACGGTGGTCTTGCGTGAGACGCTGTCCAGATGGTTCGCCTTGAAGTCCCGGAAGGACTGGTCGTAGTCGGTCCGGCCCATGAGAATGGGCAGGTCCGCCCCCAGGCGGATCTTTTCAACGGCCACCTCGACGGGGTATTCATCGAATATCGACGTGATTTCAATCAGGTTTGAACAGAAGATAAAAGTTCTGATCCGGACGATGGCCTTGTTCAGTCCATAGAGAAAGAGCAGCAGAAACCGGACCGTCCGCATGACCGATCGGCTGATATCGCAGATGACCACGAGATCGGGCCGTTCGATCTTTCGCTTCTTCCACTTCGGATCGAACAGGAAGCCTTGGTAGGTGATGTTCTTGCGCAGGGTTTTTTTGAAGTCCAGTTGTCCCCGCCGGGAGGCCTTCCGCCGCCGCGAATGCAGGTCGTTCAACCGTTTGACCATGCGCTGGATAATGCTGTGCATGTCCTGGAAATGCTGCTGTTCCAGCATGGACAGTTTGGCATGGCGCAGGTAGGACGTCAGCAGGTTCTGAGTCGCCGTGGGGGTGTTGAGCGTCAGTTGCTGCGCGACATACCGCCGGACATTGTCCACCAGAAAGGTTCTCGCCTTCTCCAGCGCAGACGCCTGCTGTGCCGCACCGGGCGATCCGTCAGCCTGCATGGCCTGGATCTGCGCATCCAGCGCCGGCAGGCCCATCCGGTCCAGAATCCGCAGGGTGTACAGGCTCCGCTGCGTGAAGAACCGGATATCCATGAGGTTGGCCGCCCGGGCCGCCTCCCGCATGGCCATGACAAGCGCCGCCTGGTCTCCGGAGAGCAGCGTCCGGGGGAGCGAAAAGTCCGTTGCCGCCCTGACGGTCGCCGAATCGGGACCTGCGGTTGCATCGGCGTCGGCAAAGTAATCAAAGGAAAAGAAATGATCGAAGCACCGGGCAAAAATCTCCTTTTCCGGCGCCGATTTGGGGAGCGCCGCAAGCAGCGCGTCCCGCAGGGTTTCGCGATCATTATAACCGACCAGCCGGACGGACTGCAGGGCGTCCAGGGTTTCCGAAATGGAAATCCGCACGCCGGCGTGTCGCAGAGAAACGATAAAGTCGCTCAGTACCCTGTCCATCGTCAGTCTCCCGCCGCCCTGACGGCGCCGGCAGTGAGCGGATGCAGGCGTTCGGCCACCACGGCGATATCCTCTTCGAATTTCAGGAAGATATTGAGGGTGTCCCGTACCAGATCGGAACTCAGTTCTTCCGCATGCAGGATCAGCAGGACCCGCGCCCAGTCGATGGTTTCGCTGATCGACGGCGCCTTCCGGATCTCCAGTTGCCTCACCGCCTGGATGAAGGCAACCAGTTGCCGGCCGAGCTTTTCCGAAATGCCGGGCACGCGGATGCGGATGATATTTCTTTCCAGGGCGGGTTCGGGAAAGGGAATGAAAAGGTGCAGACAGCGGCGTTTGAGCGCCTCGCTGAGCTCCCGGGTGTTATTGCTGGTCAGAAAGACGACCGGCTTCGTGACGGCCTGAACGGTGCCGATTTCGGGAATGGAAACCTGAAAATCGGACAGGATTTCCAGAAGAAAGGCCTCGAACTCGTCATCGGCCTTGTCGATCTCATCCACGAGCAGCACGGCGCCCCCTTCCTGCTGCAGAGCCTTCAGGAGCGGCCGGGGTTCGAGAAAGTGGCGGGAAAAAAAGATGTCGTCGTAGCGATGCAGCTTGTCGATGGATTCGGCAAAACCGTTTTCCCGGTTGATGATGCTGTCCAGCTTGTCTTTCAGGAGCTGCGTATAGAGCAACTGCTTGCCGTATTTCCACTCGTAGAGCGCCTTCGACTCGTCCAGCCCCTCGTAGCACTGCAGCCGGATCAGGGGCAGGTCGAGAAAGGCCGCTGTGGTCTTGGCCAGTTCCGTTTTTCCGACACCCGCGGGACCTTCCACGAGCAGCGGTTTTCCCAGTTGATAGGCCAGGAAGGCCGTCGTCATGATCTGGCGGCTGGCAATAAATCCCTGTTCCTTAAATCCCCGCCCGATGGCTTCGGGAGACGAAAATTTTTCATCATGAATGGTCTGCATGATTGCTATCCTTTCTTCAGCTCTTCAGGAGAATGGCTTCTCCGATTTTCCTCTGCTTGATGAGCGCGACATGCTCCGCCACGCCGATGGTCATGGTCAGATCCTTCGCCAGGGTTGCCCACGCCGGATCGGTTTGAATCCCTGATTGATCCAGAACCTGCGCCAGGCGGGATTGAAACTGCCCGGCCAGAGAACGGAACGACAACAGGAGGGACGGGAATTCGGGGTGACGGCGCCCGCTGTCGAGCATGGCGGCGGCTTCATAGGCCAGAATTCTCAGCGCGTCGAGCCGAAACTGCAGCTCGCCGAGCGCCGTTTTCAGGTCATCGGTCGGGCCGATCCCCTGTCTTGCGATCAGGACCGGCAGGGCGACCATCTGGACCTGCATCCCGCCCGCGACCGGGCCCATGAGCATGACGTCCTCCATGTCCCGAAAGGGTTTGGAGATCCGCTCAAAAGCGTCCCCCAGGTTTCCCAGCACCTGATCGGAAGAAACCCGGCAGGCCTCGAGCCGGATGCCGCAGTGGGGAGAGGGTTTCAGAAAATCGAGCCGGAGCGGATCGGTCAGGGAAAGGCCGGGGGTCTCACGGGGGACCAGAAAAGCGGTTATTTGGTTCTTTCCGCCTTCCGTCGCCGAAACGGCGAGAACCACAAAGAGACCGGCCAGGGGTCCGTTGGTTAGAAAAGATTTTTCGCCGGTCAGGATCCAGTCCTCGCCTTCGCGGAAGGCCGATGTCCGCAGATATTTGGGATGCGCCCCCGTCCCGGGCTCGGAAATCGCGAGCGACGGGGTAATTTCTCCCGCGGCCAGCCGCGGCAGCCATTGCTCGATCTGCCCTGCGCTGCCGAATCCCAGGATGGCAAATCGGCAGACGATCAGATGAATGAGCCAGGACAGGGCCATGCCCATGTTGCGACTGCCGCGGGCGAAGGCCTCGCCGGCAGTCTGGATGGAAAGCCAGTCCCCGCCCGATCCGCCGTACGCGGCGGGAATGCCCAGACCGAGCAACCCGGACTCTCCCATTTTCCGCCAGAGCGCGACGGGAAATTCATCGATCCCGCTCAAACTTAAAGCCGCTTCCGTTTTTGCGAAGCGGTCGATCTGTTGTTGTCGTTTTTCCCGTTCTTCGTCCAGATGCATCGCCATGATTACTCTGCCTTTTTCTCAGCGGCCATCCCCTCGTCATTCCCGCCCGCTGCGGATGGAGACAGCGGCGCGGACGGCTGGTTTTTTACGGCGCCGTTTCGCTGAAATTTATCAAAAAATCCGTTGAGCACCCGCTTGAATGCCTCTATTTCTTGTGAGGAAAAACCCGTCTTGATTTCTTCATTGATCCGGCGAATGACGGCTTTGGCCCCGTCCACCTCGGCAAGGCCCGGCGGCGTGATGTGGATATGGGAAGCGCGTCGGTCCCCGGGATCAGCGTGCCGCTTGAGAAAGCCGGCCTTTTCCAGGCGGTCCGTGAGCCCCGTCATGGTCGAATTGTCGATGCCAATGATCTGGCTCATCTCCGTCATCGTGCGGCCGTCTTTCTGTTTAAGCAGAAACAGTATCCCGGCCTGGGCGGCGGTAACCCGGACGCCGGACGCTGTCAGGGCGCTGTTGATGTACATCCGCAATCGCTGCTGGGCGGAAAATACGAGGAATATCAGACGGTCATCTTTGATCATGGGCGCGCCTTTCGATGTGCTTGGTATGCGTATATTTTGCATACCAAATATATCCTGTCAAGAATTTTATTGATGGGATAGCTCGCTTTGAAAAATGGCTTCGTTGCTTGCGAACCATTTTTCAGGGGTTATGTAAAGCTCTCGATGAATCTTGTCTTAATCAGGTGAGATCGTCTTGATTTCCACGGGCACCTTGCAGAGTTTCTTGAACATTGCGGCATCTGCAAGGGTGCCGACAAGATCGCCGCAATGAATCGGGATGGCGGCTTCCGGCCGGATCATATTGACGGCTTCAGCCGCTTCTTTTGCAGTCATGGTATAGGTTCCGCCCACCGGCAGAATCCAGATATCCGCCTTTATTTCTTTCATTTCGGGAATGAAATCGGTGTCGCCGGAGTAATAGATGGTTTTTCCTTCCACCGTCAGGAGAAAACCGATCCATTGATTGGCCTTCGGATGATAAGGTTTGCCGATATTATAGGCAGGAACGGCTTCAACGGTTATCCCATGAACCGTTACTTTATCGCCGGGTTTGAGCGCCTGCACGTCTCCGGACAGCTGCGCCGCGGCGTCGCCTGCCGCGACAATGACGGTGTCTTCTTTCCGGATTTTCCTGATATCGGCGGGCGACAGATGGTCGTGATGGCTGTGGCTGATCAGAATCAGATCGGCTTTCGGGCCGCCCTTGATCTTCCAGGGGTCGATGTAAATGATCTGCTGCGCTTCAATCCTGATGCTCGCATGACCGAGCCATTTAATCTTGTCCAGCATCCGGCCCCCCCCTGAAAAAATCAAAAAATGATCTCCAGGCCGATGTAGATAATGGCTGACATCAGCGCAGACAAAGGAATCGTCAGCACCCACGCCCAGATGATGGTCCCGGCCACGCCCCAGCGGACGGCGGTGAGGCGTTTTGTAGCACCGACTCCCACGATGGCCCCGGTAATGGTATGCGTCGTACTCACAGGGATACCTGCCAGGGACGCCCCGATAATGGCAACCGCCGCAGCCCCCTCCGCACAGAATCCCCCCATGGGCTGAAGTTTCGTGATTTTTGTGCCCATGGTCTTGACAATGCGCCAGCCTCCGGCCATGGTTCCCAGAGAGATCATCGTGTAACAGCTGACGATAACCCAGACGGGAATGTAAAACGTGTCTCCAAGGAAGCCTCTGCTGAAAAGAACCATGGCAATGATCCCCATGGTTTTCTGGGCGTCGTTCATACCGTGTCCGAGACTGTAAACGGCGGCGGAAAATAGTTGCATCTTTTTGAAAAGCTTTTGGGACCGGGCCACGTTGGAATTCTTGCTCAGATTCAGGACAATAATCATGAGCGCCAGACCCAGGGCAAGTCCGATCGTCGGAGACAGAACGATGAAAAGGGTCGTCTTCGTAATTCCGCTCCAGACCAAGGCGCTGGTTCCCCCTTTCATGATCCCGGCGCCGATGAGCCCGCCGATCAGGGCATGGGAGGAACTGCTGGGCAGGCCCAGCCACCAGGTGATGAGATTCCAGATGATGGCTGCGCTCAACGCGGCAAGGATGAGCGTGTTATCGACGATCGCCGGGTTGATGATCCCCGTGCCGACGGTCTTGGCAACGTGGACGCCCATGAAGAAAACGGCGGCAAAATTGAAGAAGGCCGCCCAGAGGACCGCCTGCCTGGGCGTGAGGACCCGCGTGGAGACAATTGTGGCGATCGAGTTGGCCGCGTCGTGAAACCCGTTGATGTAATCGAAAGCCAGGGCCACCAGGACCAGGAAAACGACAAATGCAAAAGAATCAACCATTTTTCAGGACGATGCCCTCTACAATGTTCGAAACATCCTCGCAAATGTCCAGGGCTTCTTCAAACCGTTCGAAGATGTCCTTCCATTTAATCAATTCAAAGGGATCCGTTTCATGTTCGAACAGTCTGGCCATCGTTGCTCGCAAAACCTGGTCGCCGGCGTTTTCCAGGGTATTGATCTCCACGCAGGCATCCAGAATCATCCTGGCATTTTTCATGTCCCTGAGGCCGCGCACAATCAGCTTCACCTTTGCCGTGGCCTCGTTTAAAATCCTGGCCTGCTGAAACAGTTCTTTTTTCGGCGCTTTGATTTTATACAGGGACATCCGGATGGCGGCGGCCTCCGTCATATCCAGGATACTGTCCATCTTGTTGACCAGGGCATAAATATCTTCGCGATCGATCGGCGTCAGAAAGGTGGTATGCATCTTCTCGTAGGTGCGATGGGTGATGATGTCTGCCTCGTGTTCTATTTCCTTGAGTCTGCCCAGGCGTGTTTCAAAAGAATCGTAATTGAGAAGCATATCCAGAAAAAGTTTCCCCCCCTCTTCGATCTTGTCCGCCAGTTCCTCAAAGAGATCGTAAAACTTTTCTTCCCTAGGAATGAATCGCATCAGAAGCATCCTCCAACTTTTAACTTGAAGCGGATTTTCTTATCCCCCTTAAGGGGGCAAAATCTTTGCGCGCCCTCTATCGGATTATTATGAAAATTGCAACAGGTTTTCCACCTGTCGTCAATATTGTCCCATAGTCAGAAAGTTAAGGTCTGTCCGCGTCCTCGTCGGTCCGGCATGGTTTAGAGCTTGTCCCGGTCATTTCAGGCGACCGTCACATCCTTACAGAGGTAAACATCCTGAACGGCATTGAGAATTTCGACGCCTTCCGCCATGGGTTTCTGGAACGCCTTACGGCCGGTAATCAGCCCCATGCCGCCTGCCCGTTTGTTAATGACCGCCGTGCGGACCGCCTCGGCCAGGTCGTTTACCCCTTCCGACGCCCCGCCCGAATTGATCAAGCCGGTACGGCCCATGTAACAGTTCATAACCTGGTAGCGCGTCAGATCAATAGGGTTCGCGGTGGTTAATTCCGTATAGACTTTCGGATTCGTCTTGCTGAACTTTATGGACGTGAATCCGCCGTTGCAATCGGGCTGCTTCTGTTTGACAATATCGGCCTGGATCGTCGCGGCCAGGTGGTTCGCCTGTCCGGTCAGGTCGGCGGATGTATGGTAATCGACGCCGTCCTTTTTGAAAGCGTTGTTGCGCAGGTATGCCCAGAGGATCGTCACCATCCCCAGGTCGTGCGCCATTTCGAAAGCCTCCGTGATTTCCTGGATCTGCCGGCTGCTCCCTTCCGATCCGTAGTAAATCGTGGCCCCGATCGCGACCGCGCCCATATCAAAGGCCTGCTTGACGCTGGCGAAGAGGATCTGGTCGTGCCGTTCGGGATAAACCAGCAGATCATTGTGATTGATTTTGACGATGAAGGGAATCCGGTGCGCATATTTTCGGGCCACCATGCCGAGAACCCCCAGCGTAGACGCCACGCCGCTGCAGCCGCCTTCCACGGCAAGTTTCACGATGTTTTCCGGATCGAAATAGATGGGATTCGGCGCGAAAGACGCAGCGGCGCTGTGTTCGATTCCCTGGTCCACGGGCAGAATGGACAGGTAGCCCGTACCCGCCAGGCGGCCGTGATCGAACAGAGTCTGCATGTTGCGCAATACCTGGACGGGCCGGTCCGAGGGCGCCATGATCCGTTCGATGAAATCCGGCCCCGGAATATGAAGTTGATTGCCGGGGAATATACATTCGTGCTGCAGCAACTCCTCCGCGTCCTTTCCCAAAAGGGTTTTGATCTTATTCAGCATAGCCGATACACTCCTTTCTGTTCATTTTCCTTGAAAAACCGGCCAAGGGCGTCCGAAAACGGCGCCAGGACCGGACCAGGCACCCGATGTCACCGTCTTTTAAACGCTCATGGCTACTTTTCTTTATACGCTGTCGTTGCCTGGACTATCTGCCGACGCCATCTTAAACTTCTTTGGTTTTCTCTTCAACTTTTTTTATCGAGCCCCAGCCCACGGTGTTTTTTGCGGCGCCTCGATCTGCCTGCCGTGGCCGGCCGTAAAAAATTTTCCACTCAAAAGCATTTGAGCGTCTGCATTGGTATTGACGGCGGTTACGGTTTCACACGGCACTAATTCATTGACATATTATTCATTATTGTTGTAAATCTCAAAAAAAATTAAAAATATAAACTGGATCGACATGAGCCGGACCCATTGAGTCATGGACAAATGGATTGAAAGGGTCGAAAAGGGTTCAAGGAGATTAGACGCTCGACAGGATGCCAGGTTTCTTAAAGGAGGGGTGATTTATGAAGAGAAAGACGGGTAAAAAAGATGACACGGGCGGCAGCGGCAAAACGATTAAGAATACGCTGGAATTGTCAGACAGTCCCCGGGAATCGGAACATCTGCTGCACAGCATCATCCAGGGTTTCTCCATTCCGGCTTTTGTGATCGGAATGGACCACAAGGTCATCTACTGGAACAGAGCCCTGGAGCAACTGAGTAAAATCCCGATGAGAGATGTGATCGGCACCAACAAGCATTGGCGGGCCTTCTATGCCGAAGCGAGGCCCTGCATGGCGGATCTTCTTGTCGATGGGGCTTCAGAGCGGATTCCAAAGTGGTATGAAGGGAAATACACCAAATCGGATCTGCTGGAAGAAGCCTATGAGGCAACCGATTTTTTTCCTGACCTCGGCGTGAGCGGCAAATGGCTTCGCTTTACGGCTGCAGCCGTCAGGGATTCAGGAGGCAAGGTCATAGGCGCCGTTGAGACGCTGGAAGACATCACGGAACGCAAGCTTGCTGAAGAGGCGCTACGGGAAAGCGAGCAGCGGCTGTACAGTATCATAGAGGGGTCGCCCTTTCCGACATTCGTCATCGGGCTCGATCACAAGGTGATTTACTGGAACCGTGCCCTTGAAGAATTAAGCAGAATTCCGGCGGAAGAGGTGACCGGGACCAGTCAGCACTGGCGCGCCTTTTATGCCAAAGAACGGCCATGCATGGCTGATCTGATTGTCGATCAATCCCTTGAAACCATTCCGGAATGGTACAAAGGCGTCTCCAAATCAAAGCTGATTGATGAAACCTTCGAAGCGGAAGGATTTTTCCCCGACCTGGGTGAAAACGGGCGCTGGCTGCGCTTTACCGCCGCGCCGATCCGCACCTCCCAGGGCATTCTGGTCGGCGCGATCGAAACCCTCGAAGATTATACCGAACGCAAACAGGCCGAACAAAGGCTGATCGAAAGTGAAAGAAGGCTCAACAGCATCTTCGAAGGGTTCTCCATTCCCGCTTTTGTGATCGGGAAAGACCACAAGGTCATTCTCTGGAACCGCGCGCTGGAAAAATTGACCAGTATACCGGCCGAAGAGATGATCGGAACAGACAAGCACTGGCGGGCCTTCTACGCAAAAGAGAGGCCCTGTATGGCCGACTTGCTGGTGGACAGCGCCGTAAAGAATATTTCCAGGTGGTATTCGGGGAAATATCGAAAATTCGATGTCGCCGAAGATGCTTTCGAAGCAACGGATTTCTTCCCTGAACTGGGGAAAAAAGGACGCTGGCTTCGCTTTACGGCCGCCGTCGTCCGAGATAGTCAGGGAGAGCTCGTCGGCGCTGTTGAGACGCTCGAAGACATTACGGATCAAAAAACGGCTGAGGCTGCGCTGAAGGAAAGTGCGCCTAAGAAGAAGTAGGCTATGGCGCCGCCGTGCGTTTGTCAATTGAGCGGACCTGTCGAACAGGCGCCGAATATTTTAGCGGGAATCAAGGAGGTCAGACCATGAGGAGTTCATACGCCACAAAGTTAATCGAAATAACGGAAAAACACGCCGAAGCCATCGCCCGGCAGTGGTATAACAATATCAAGATGAATCCCAAAACGCCCTATTATCATACAATGCCGGAAGGGAAGGCCATCCAGCAAGCCTTGAATTTTTACAGCAGGGTCGGAAAACTATTTCTGTCGGACAACCCTTTTGAGGATGCCCATGTCCTGTTTGCCCAATTTGCGGAAGACAGCTACAAGGCGCGCATCCCGCTGCCCCAGACGATCTATGCGCTCACGCTGTTGAGGCGTCATATGTGGCTCTATGCCGAGTTTCAGGCCACCTTCATGACCGCGGTCGAACACCATCATGCTGCGGAAAGCCTGAACCGCACGATTCTGATGTTCGATTATGCGACGTATGTCATCGCTCTGAAATATGATGAACTGCTCAGAAGGGAAGTCGAAGAAAAATTCAAGGCGTCAAAGATCAAAGGCGCCATCTCCCTATGGGAAAACACCCCAAAATAGTTGAAATTTCCGGCGTTCATCCCCTTAATCCAGCATCCCCGCCCAGCGGGGATCGTGTCTCATCAGGGCGATTTTGCGCTGGAGCTGGCGGAGGGTAACGCCGAGGATCCGGGCAGCCTCTTTGCGGTCACCCTGGTTATGACTTAAAACATAGGCCACATGGGCCTCGTCATTTTCCTTCAGCGTGCATAATTGTCGAGTGGAATGAGACGGCGGCAGCGGCCTTGCGCCCAGATGCTGCGGATAAATGAGCTCCGCGTCGGCCAGCAGGACCGCATTTTCCACAATCTGGGACAATTCACGTACATTTCCCGGATAGTCCCGGCGGCACAGGATATCCATTGCCTCGGGATGGAACCCCCGGACATTCTTATTGTGGCGCCTGGCAGTTTTCTTCAGAAAGTGAGACGCCAGCAGCGAAATGTCCCCGGTCCGCTCCTGCAGGGGAGGCAGGTGGATGTGGACCGATTTCAGCCGGTACAGGAGATCCAGCCGGAAGCTCCCCTCCTGGCAGGCCTTGTCGATATTTCTGTTGGAAGCGGAAATAACGCGGACATCGACCCGGATCGGCTTGGACATACCGAGCGGAAAAAAGGTTTTCTCTTCCAGTACGCGCAACAGCTTTGCCTGTAGAGCGACCGGCAACTCCCCGATTTCATCCAGAAACAGCGTCCCCCCGTCCGCCTGCTCAAAATAACCCCGATAGGGCGATTCGGCGCCCGTGAAGGCCCCTTTTGCATGCCCGAAAAACTGACTTTCAAACATCGTGGCCGGAATCGCTGAAACGTTGACGGCGATGAAGGGCCCTTTCGGCGCGGGACCTGCCCGGTGAATCCCGCGGGCCGCCAGTTCCTTGCCGGTTCCGGATTCGCCGGTAATCATGACGGGATTGCCGCTGCCGGCCATGACCTGGGCGTAGGAAAGCAAAGACAGCATTCGTGGGCACCGGGTAATGATTTCAGAAAAGGCATCCGGCACGTCCATATGGACATCCCGGGCCGAAACCGACAGCCCGATGAGAAGCCCGCGGCGTTCATAAGCGCGTTCTATGGCCAAAAACAGAAGGTCGTTGTCCACGGGTTTCACGAGATAATCGTAGGCGCCCAGCCGGATGGCCTTTACCGTGGTCGGGATGTCATCGACGGCGGTGAGAATGACAAATTCCGTATGCGGGCGGTAAGGTTTTGCCGATTCAAGCACCTGCAATCCATCGACGTCCGGCATGAGCAGATCGAGCAGGACGACATCGAATTCGGTTTCCCTGATTTTCTGAATGGCGTCCTTGCCGTTGTCACAAATCTCTACATCCCGGATTCCCCGCCACCGCAGGAGACGCCGGACTGAACTCAAAGTGATTTCCTCATCATCGACGATCAGAATTTTCATAATCTCTGCCTTCCCACTTCACGAATATAATTATGTAGTTGTGACATGTTAAAGGGTTTCTTGAGCAGAAGATCCGCCGTGATGGCCTCCCGGCCGCCCTGCACGAATACGGCAGGTTCAGCGGAATAAAGAACCACAGTCAGCAGGGGGAAGCGTTCCCTGATCCTTTTGAGCAGCTCCCACCCGTTTATGCCGGGAAGTTTGATTTCCGAAACCACGATATCGACTTCCGGATGATCCTCCAGGTAGGCGATGATGTCTTCAGGGGCGTCCCCCGGACCTGAAGGCCAGTCCAGAACATCGATAAAATTCATCTTCAGGTCGTTCAGAAAGGCAGGGTCATGATCGATGCAGAGCATCGACGGACGAAGATCGAAGCGGGTCTTGCCGTCCACGGGCAGGAATACGGAGAACCGGCTTCCGAGTCCCGGCCGGGAAAGAACCCCGATCAGGCCGTGATGATCCTTGATCAGACCGTAAGAGATGGAAAGCCCCAGGCCTGTTCCCTCCTTGTCCCTGCGTGTGGAAAAAAAGGGCTCAAAAATATGATCCAGCATCTCCCCTTGCATGCCCATGCCGTTATCCTCTATTTCGATCAGAATCGCCCCGATCCGTTCAAGGTATCTCGCGGTAATAACGATTCTTCCTTTCCGGTCGGCCGGAATGGCCTGATGGGCGTTGATCAGCAGGTTGGCAATGACCTGTTCGATTTTCTGAAAATGTCCCTGAATGGTCGGCAGATTGCTGTCAACGTACCGATCGATGCGGGATACGGTCTTTCGGATTTGCGCGCCCACAAGAATCAGCACGCCCTGGATAACCTCAGCGATCTGAACGGGTTTCTTCTGATCTGATTCATCCATCCGGGCAAATTCCTTCAGGCCCGAAACGACACGTTTGATCCGCTGGGTGGCAATCTTGAACTCCGCGATGATGTCCTTCATATTCGTACAGACTTCCACATAGCTGATGCCCTTATCGCCCCAGTCGGGATGGGAAGCGCCGTCGCTGGCAAGAATCGGTTCGATATCGTTCCACATTTCTTCGAGCAGCGGAATGTTGTAGGCGATAAAACTCACGGGATTGTTGATTTCATGGGCGACGCCGGCCACAACCTCGCCCAGGGCCGTCAGTTTGTGGGACTGAATCATCTGCTGCATGCGGAGTTCTCCCTCCTGGCGGATGCGCCGGTCTTCCGTAATGTCCCGCCATGCGCCGACCATGTAATTCCGCGAGCGATTGCCGGTGCGAATCAAACGCCGGGAATCGGAAAACCAGCGATAGGATCCGTCGGAGGCCTGGAAACGGTATTCGCATTGATAAGTCCCCTTGCGGATGGCCGTTTTCAGTCCCGACAGAATGCGGTCTCGATCATCGGGATGGATATGTTCGGGCCAGAATAAAGGATTTTCGACGAACTGCTGCGGGGTATATCCGGTAATTTCACTGATGGTATGGCTGACAAAATAAGTCTTGAAATGCCTGTCTGCGCTGCAGGTGTAAGAAACAATCGGCAGTGATTTCAGAATGAGGGAAAGCTGCTCTGTCGTTTCCCGGAGCGCTTTTTCCGCCCGTTCGCGTTCCCGGAGCTCCGCCTGCAGGGCTTTGTTCGCCCGGGCCAGCTCCCGTGTCCGCTCCCGGACCTTGGATTCCAGATCTTCGTGGGCTTTCAGCAGGGCCGCTTCCGCCCGTTTGGCTTCCGTGATGTCTTCGAGGGTCTCGACGGCGCCGACCAGCGCCCCGCCGGCGTTCCGGATCACGGCGGCCGTGAAGCGCAGCCATCTTCCCCGCTCGCCGAGATCCGGAAAGAAATCGGTCGCCTCGTAGGCCTCGTCGATCAGCGTGGATTTGATGAACTTCCCGGCATACCAGCTCGCAATGGTCTCCGGGGATTCATCCACGAGCAGATCGGCCATGCAGGGCCGCTCGGCACTGTAGAAGGCGCGCCAGTGCTGACGGGTTTCGATCACTTCTTCCGCTTTGATCCCGCTGAGTTCCTCCAGCGCCTTGTTCCAGTAGATGACCTTGTGATCTCTTCCGATCACAAAAGCGGGAATGGGAGAGCTCCAGATGACACTGTGCAGGTACTGCTCGCCGCCCGTGAGGAGTTCATCCGCCCACTTACGTTCGTATTCCGCTGCTTCGTGGGTTCTGTC
>JAUSOK010000202.1 GCA_030656035.1 Syntrophales bacterium | reverse complement strand
GCCTGCAGTTCCTTGGCTTTCCCGATTCTTTTGCCATCGACTGGTTTGCCGGTGTCCCCCAAGTGTCGCCGTCCCGGCTGATCTCGGCGCTGTCCTTTCTCGAGCGCCGGCAGTGGATCAGTTCCAGGCCGGGGGAAAAGGGGATCTACGAATGGACGAAAAAACTCCCGCGGGAAGAGATCATCGGCGGCATGCCGCCGGCTCAGATGGCCGGTTACTACCGCTGCGCCGCGAATCTCATGCAGCAGCAAGTCCCTGTAACGAAAGAGACATTACTGAAAGCCGCGCAGCTTTCGCTGCTGGCGGGAATGCGGGAACAGGACTTGGAGGCCGTCTTTCAGGCTGCCCTGATGGAAGAGGGAAACCACAAAATTTCATCTGCGATTTACCTCTACGAATGCCTGCTGAAATTTGTTGCGGAGCTGGCGCAGGAAAACAGGGGGCAGCTTTCCCGGCAGACCATCGCGATTTTGATCAAGGCCGTCGAACGGCGCGCCTCCCTTTCCCTGTTCCATCCCAATCTCAAGCAGATCAACCATTTTCTCAGCATGGCCATCAAGCAGGCCGACGAGATCGAAGACGCCCTGGCGCAGGCCTCCCTGCATCTTTTGATCGGCCAGAATTACTGGATGGCCTTCCAGCACGAGAAGGCCGTGGAGCATTTCGATACGGGGTGGCGCATGATCGAAAAGGGGGAGAAAAACGCCCTCTATCGCCGGGGTCTGCAACTGCAGGCCCTGGCTTCATGGATCCGCGGCGAGTTGCCCGGGGCCGTGCAGGCCTATGAGGACTCCCTGGGCGAGCTCGATTCCGTGGCGGCAGACGATTTCTCCCAGCTCATCGCCCTGCACCTGGCTCTGTGCTACACGCAGGTGGGGATGCCGCAGCGGGGACTGGGCATATCGGAGACGATCTACAACCAGGCGAAAAAAAACGAGAATGGACCGCTTGTCTCCTGCGCCCTGGCCGCCACGGGGATCATCTTTCTCGAAATCCGCCAGCTCAAGAACAGCAGAACCTATTTTGAAATGGCCCTCGACGTCTCGCGGCGGGAGAACATCCCCATGGCGGAGGTCATGGCTGGCATCGGCCTGGCCAACATCTGCTGCCTCGAAGGCAATTATGAAGCGGCCGCCGAACATTTCAAGGTGTTGTGGAAACTGCGGAAATCAAGCTGGTATCACACCCTCAACAGTCCGCACGTCTTCGAAGCCGGGTACACCCTCCACCGCAAGGCCGTCTCCCCGGTGCAACTGGATTCCGTGGTCAACTTCCTGTATTCGCTCAAGAAAGAGCACGTCAACCCCTATCTCTACGGCATCATCCGGCACCGCCAGATCCAGATGCTCGAAGAGGACAAGCCGCCGGCGGAGAAGATCCGGGAACTGCTCGAGATCGAGAGTTCCATCGAACGCAGCGGCGGGGTCCTGGAGCTGGCCAAGATCCGGATCGGCCTCACGCGGCTGTTTCTGCAGGTGAACAACTGGAAGCAGGCGGAATCCTACGCCGAGAAGTCATGGGAAATCCTCAAGCCCATCGCCCAGGACGTCTTCCCGCGGGACCTGTTGTCCCTGGTTCCCCACGACGACCTGCTCGAAAAGGACCGCCTGTTCGACCTCGTCATCGAAATGGGGGAGGCCCTGACAAACCAGAAGCAGATCGAACAGCTCCTGTCCAATATCATCTCCGCCATTTCGCGCCTGACGGGGGCGGAGCGGGCCGCGCTGTTCATCCAGGGAAAAGAGGCCAAAACCTTGGAAATGGCGGCCTCCCGCAACCTGACACAGGAATCCCTGAAAGAGGAAAACTTCCGGGAGACGATCGAGCGGATCAGAGCGGCCACACAGGACCAGGGCGGCGGGATCATCCAGTATGATGTGAGCGTCCCGGGGGACATCCATTTTCGCCGCGTGATCATCACGCCGCTGCTGCTGGGAAAACGGGTCATCGGCGCCCTGTATCAGGACAGCCGTTTCTTCTCGCTCGACATGAGCCCCGACCGGCGCAAGCTGCTGTCGGCCATCGCGTCGCAGATCGCCGTCTCCATCGACCGCTCCCAGGCCTACGACGAGATCGCGCGGCTCAACGAGCGGCTCATCCAGGAAAACGTTTACTATCGCGAGGAGAAGGAGGAATTCAGGCCCTTTGGCGACATCATCGGCGGCAGCGAAGGGATCATGGCCATTCACCATCTCATCGCCAGGGTCGCGCCCACCCCGTCCACCGTTTTGATTGACGGCGAGACCGGGGTCGGCAAGGAACTGGTCGCCCGGGCCATCCATCGGGAAAGCCCGCGGCAGAAGGGGCCCTTCATCCGCGTCAACTGCGCCGCGCTGCCGGACAGCCTGATCGACAGCGAACTCTTCGGCCATGAGCGCGGGGCCTTTACCGGGGCATTCCAGACCAAGGCGGGGCGCTTCGAACTGGCCCACAACGGCACCATCTTTCTGGACGAGGTTTCAGAACTCCCCCCGGCCACCCAGAGCAGGCTCCTCAGGATTCTCCAGGAAAAGGAATTTCAGCGCGTCGGCGGGACCAAGCTCCTGTACGCCGATTTCCGTCTGATTACGGCCACCAACAAGGATCTGCAGAAGGAGACAGCGAAGGGGCGCTTCCGGGACGACCTGTATTACCGGCTCAACGTCTTTCCCATCACCGTGCCCCCCCTGCGCGAACGCCGGGAGGATATTCCG
>JAUSOK010000196.1 GCA_030656035.1 Syntrophales bacterium | reverse complement strand
AACTGGGATGTGGATATCTATGAGCCCGACCGGATCGATTTTTTTCTGATTACCCACGCCCATATCGACCATTCCGGCCTGCTGCCGCGCATGGTGCAGAAGGGGTTTAGCGGGAAGATCTATACCACTCCTCCGACCCGGGACCTGCTTGAAATCATGCTGCTGGACAGCGCCCATATCCAGGAGATGGAGGCGCAATGGAAGAGCAAAAAGCGACTCCGTCACGGAGACAGGGGGATCATGCCCCTGTACACGCGCAAAGACGCGGAAAAGACCTTTCCGTTCTTCGACGTCCGCGACTACGAAGCGCCATTTGAGCCCTGCGACGGCGTCCGCATCGCCTTCAAAGACGCCGGACATATCCTGGGCGCGTCCCTGCTGGATATTCGGGTCGAGGAAAACGGCCGGTCCAGCAAGATGGTTTTTTCCGGCGACATCGGCCGGCCGGCGCAGCTGATCGTCAAGGATCCGACGATCGTGACAGAGGCGGATTTTCTCTTCATGGAATCGACCTACGGCAACCGGAACCACAAGGATGAAAACGCCAGTCTGGACGAGCTGGCCGAGGCCGTTCACTACAGCTACGATCGCGGGGAAAAGGTAATCATCCCCGCCTTTGCCGTTGAAAGGACGCAGGAAATCATCTACTCGTTGCACCTGCTGGCCAAGAGCGGACGGCTTCCCCAGAATATGCCCGTGTACTTGGACAGTCCCCTGGCCATCCGGGCCACGGAGATCTTTCGGCAGCATACCGCCTACTTTGACGAGGAGGCCGGCAAACTGCTGAAGAACGGAGAGGACCCGCTTTCCCTGCCCCAGCTTCGCTTTACCGAAACGACTCAGGCCTCGATGGCGATCAATGAAACGCCGGGGCCGGCCATTGTCATTTCCGCGAGCGGCATGGCCGATGCGGGTCGGATCAAACATCATTTGAAGCATAATCTCTGGCGCGAAGGGGCCAGCGTGGTCATTGTGGGATTCCAGGCCCAGGGAACGACAGGCCGCAAGATTGTGGACGGCGCCGAAAAAGTCCGGATTTTCAACGAGGACGTAACCGTGAAGGCCAAGGTATACACGATCAACGGATTTTCCGCCCACGCCGGGCAGACGCAGCTTCTGGACTGGTTGAGCCATTTCGAGAACCCGGCGATGCAGGTCTTTCTCGTGCACGGCGAATATTCCGCCCAGCAGGTTCTGGCAGGACTGGTCCGGGAGAAATTCGGGTTCGAGGTTTCCATTCCCGATTATCTCGAAGAGAGTACACTCAAACCGGGCGAAATTCTGGAGCGCGTGGCCTACCCTGAAAAAGCGGCGCCGCGCATCGATTTCGACTATCTGTTCGATGAAATGGACGCCCGACTGGCACAGATCCGGGACCGTCAGGCAAAACTGAAAGACCGTGCCTGGGTGGAGCAGACGGAAATCAGAGACCGGCTTCTGGAGCTCAACCGTCATTTGACCGAGCTGATTTCCCAGATATGACGGCTTCGTGAAAAGTCCGGATGCTCAAGTTGCGCTGCATCCTTCGTCACGGGGAAAATAGGGGCGCTGTCCCTAATTTTCCCTCCACTTGCATGGGGACACGACTGCGTCAAGCCCCCTCCCCATGCGCCTTGCCTGCGGAGCTTTTTACGCAGCCGTCATTTATTGCCGGGTCAGTCATCCAAACGGTACTTGAATGTGGCGATGATATGAAGCCGGGAGAGCTTCATGTCTGCGGTAAAGGGACGGAAAGGGGCCGCCGCACGGATGACGCCCAGGGCGCCCTGATCGAGCGCAGCGACGCCGGAGGATTCCTCGATCCGGTTCTGGTGCAGGCGACCGTTTCTGTTAATGGAGAAACGGACGATCACAATGCCGGTTTCCCGGTGTTCATAGGCCTGTCTGGGATAAGACCACAACCTGTTGATCTTTTCCCTTGTTTTCATTAAATAGTTATTCCTTTCAAAGTCAACAATAAAAATTGACATTTTTTACGTCAATTTGGTTCGAGAACTGCTCTTTGAAAATTTGGTAAAACCTGGACAATTCCTCCCGCTTTTGTTATTTTA
>JAUSOK010000004.1 GCA_030656035.1 Syntrophales bacterium | reverse complement strand
AGCGTGGGAATGGCGACGGACCACCCCACGACGCCGATCATGCCGAGACCGAACCAGACCGTTTCATCCTTGTGCTTCTTGCCCTTGATGCGCCTCGATTCCTTCGACCCGATTTGTCGGGTGAATTCTTTTTCCTGTTGCAGGCGCCTTTCCCTCGGTGTCATTTGTTCGTCGCTCATAATGGCCTCACGCTAAACCGCTCAAGGATAGAATGCTGCTATACATGCCTGATCTCCATGAACCGGCGCAGGAGATCCAGTTCGAGCCTGGCCACGGCGGTCCGGGCCTTCTTTTCCCGCTCGTCGATTTCCAGAAACTGGGCGATGACAACTTCCTTCAGTTGGCCCAGCTCGGTGCCCTGAAAGGCGTTGCGCGTCGAAACCAGAATTTCGGACCCCTTCTTGACCAGCGTGCCGATATCGATGGCCAGATAGGTATCTTCGCCGCCGGCCGTACTGTAGGAGAAAACACCGGGAACGAGGGCCGCCGTGAAATCGATATGCTGGGGCAACAGGCAGAACAGGCCGTTTTCCGCTTCAGCTACGACCTTGGTCACCTCTTCGCTCAGATAGATCTCGGCGGGAAGCAGGATCTTCAGATTCATTTCATGTCCTCTGGGCTTCGTCGATCGCGCCGATCATTTACCGGGAGCTGATTTAAATAGCTCCCTCGTCTCATCATCCTGGAAGAAGGCCTCCGCTTCATCCACCTTGCCGATCATATACAGGGCGCTTTCGGGATAATCGGCGAACTCGTCGTTGAGTATCCGTTCACAGCCGTCCAGCGCGTCCTGGAGGGCCACCATCTTGCCTGCCTTGCCGATGAACTGCTCCGTCACATGAAACGGCTGCGTGAAAAACCGTTCCAGACGGCGCGCCCGGTGAACGGTCCGCTGGTCCTCCCGGGAAAGTTCGTTGATACCCAGCATGGCAATGATGTCTTTGAGTTCTTCGTAGAGGCTCAGATTCCTGCGAATATCCTGGGCGATCCGGTAATGGCGCTCCCCGGCGATGTTCGGCATGAGCATCTTGGAGCCCGATTGCAGCAGATCGATGGCCGGATAAAAACCCTCACTGGCCCGCTTCCGGGACAGAACAATGGACGCCGTCAGGTGGCCGAACGTGTGCGACGCCGAAGGGTCCGTGAAATCGTCGGCGGGCACGTAAACGGCCTGAATCGACGTAATGGCGCCCGTGGTCGTGTTGCAGATCCGCTCCTCCAGCGCGGCCAGGTCGGAGGCCAGCGTGGGCTGATAACCGAGGCGCGAGGGCAGGAGTCCCATAAGCCCCGAAACCTCCTGTCCGGCTTGGATGAAGCGGAAGATGTTGTCGATGAGGAGCAGCACGTCCTGACGTTCGTCGTCGCGGAAGTATTCGGCCATCGTGAGGCCGGTGTGACCGACGCGGAAACGCGCCCCGGGCGGTTCATTCATCTGTCCAAAGACCATGACGGTATTGGGCAGGACGCCGGCTTCCTTCATCTCGCGATAGAGTTCCTCCCCCTCGCGACACCGCTCGCCGACACCACAGAAGATGCTGATGCCGTGATGGTGCCCCACCATGTTGTTGATCATCTCCGTGAGCAGAACCGTTTTACCGACGCCGGCGCCTCCGAAAAGTCCGGCCTTGCCGCCGCGCTCCAGGGGACACAGGACATCCACGGCCTTGATGCCCGTATGGAAGATCTCGGAGACGGTCGACTGCTGCGAGATGGGGACTCTGACCCCCTGGATGGGCCGGGTTTCACATCCCTTCAACTCTTCGAGATTGTCGATGGTCTCTCCGAAGACGTTAAAGACCCGCCCCAGAAGCTCTTTGCCCACCGGAATCATAAACGGCCCGCCGGTGTCCGTTATGGTCGATCCCCGGGCCAGCCCCTGGGTCGGCATCAGGGAGATCCCCCTGACTGTTTCAGAGTTGATCTGGACCATGACTTCGACGCGCGTCCGGCCGTCGTCTCCGGCCAGAAGGACGTTCCCGATGTCCGGCAGTCGGCCCGGCCCAAAGCGGGCGTCGATGACGCTCCCGCGCACGGATATCACGGTTCCCTGATTTTGCTGATTTTCCATGCTCATCTCCTCATTTATCGCCAGATTTATGTTGTCAGTGTCCTGAACATATCTTCCACTTTTTTCAGGCCATCCATGAGCCGGGCAACGACGTAGCCGGTCAAAACAAACATGAAGGCGCGAATGATATCATCGGTAAAGGGCATCCCCTTTAGGAAAAGGGCATGACTTGCGATAATCAGGATACCGAGAAACAAAGCCACCAGGACGCCCTTTTTTCTCCACCAGATCGAAGCCAGAATGATTGGGACATAGAAGAGGTGGGTAAAAATCACACCCACGCCCAGTTTTGCATGATAATAATAAGTAAGGAAGCAGGCGACGAGGAGAAAGGCGCCCATCAGTCCGGCCTTGAAGACGCCCTGCTTTCCGCCGGCCGGATCTTCCATTCTCAGGGTCTTGATCGCACCTAACTTTCTATCAACGTCCTGGCTGATCAATTCCTGGTATTTTTCCGTGATCTGATACATCGCGTAATCGAACATCAGGATCGTCCGGTTCAGGCCTTCCGCCATCTGGTGCAGATCCACGGTTGTAACGTAGGCCGTCTGGAACTCCGCGTAAAGCCACAGATGCCGCCGCATCAGGATCAGCCCATAGACGGCTTCATGGAGGGGGATTTTCCCCCGGTAGCGCTCTTCGGCGTACCTGGCAAAAAAGCCCTTGGCCGTGTCAAAGGGGTTATCCGTGAAAAACATCTGCCGGAAATGGGTGTAAAAAAAGACGGCCTGAGGGATGACTTTTTCTTCGGAAAGACCGTGATACGATGGGGTCCTGTGATTCTTCCGCACATCGGCCGCCCAACGCCGGGCCATTTCCTCGCTCTTGGTTTCGATAATATCAATCAGTCTTGTGGCATAGGCTTTCATCATTTCATTTCATCTCCTCTCCCGGTGTTTTCATGATCTCCGGTTCGTTAACAGGTTGCTCTCCGCTCCATTCTGCTCGGGCTGACTGCTATGAACCCTTTTTCAGGGGCTCTGCAAAGCTCCCGCTATGTATTTGGCGGCTCAAACCATTCCAGCTTCATCAATTCCCGATATTTCCGCGTGATGACATACATGGCGTAATCAAACATCAGGATCGTCCGGCTCAGGCTCTCCACGGCCTGCCGGTGTTCGACCGACGTGATGAAGATG
>JAUSOK010000186.1 GCA_030656035.1 Syntrophales bacterium | reverse complement strand
GGCTTATTCCCCGTGCTTCCGCGCGGAGGCCGGTTCTTACGGAAAGGATACGCGCGGGTTGATCCGCCAGCACCAGTTCAACAAGGTGGAGATGGTCAAGTTCGCCGCACCGGAAGCCTCCTACGATGAGCTGGAAAAACTGACCGCCAACGCCGAGGAGGTGCTCAAGCGGCTGAACATTCCTTACCGGACGGTGAGCCTATGCACCGCCGATCTCGGGTTTTCCGCCGCCAAGACCTATGACCTCGAGGTATGGCTGCCCGGGCAGGACGCCTACCGGGAAATTTCTTCGTGCAGCAACTTCGAGGATTTCCAGTCGCGGCGGGCGTCGATCCGCTTCCGGCGCGAGGGCACCGGCAAACTGGAGTTTGTGCATACGCTCAATGGTTCGGGACTGGCGGCCGGGAGGACGACGGTGGCCGTGATGGAAAACTATCAGCAGGCCGACGGCAGCGTGCTGATACCGGACGTTCTGAGGCCGTACATGCGGGGCATTGACAGGATTCCCGCCATACTATAGCATTAAAAATACAGGAGGGATGGCCGAGTGGTCTATGGCGGCGGTCTTGAAAACCGTTGACCGAAAGGTTCGCGGGTTCGAATCCTGCTCCCTCCGCCATATCGTAAACGGAGAGATGGCTGAGTGGCCGAAAGCGATCGCCTGCTAAGCGATTGTACGCCCCTTAAAGGTGTACCGCGGGTTCGAATCCCGCTCTCTCCGCCACTATTTTGAAATACGCGCCCATGGCTCAGCTGGATAGAGCGTCGGACTACGAATCCGGATGTCGCAGGTTCGAATCCTGCTGGGCGCGCCAATAAATTCAAGGGGTTAGCCAACCAGTGGTTATCCCCTTTTTTATTATTCCGAGGGATGGATCATAGTAATTTACAAGATTAACCAACTATATCAAACGGTTATACTCTAACAGGATTTTCTCTGATCATATGCCGGGTGTGACCTTGAGCGTGAATTTTCACTTGCCTTTTCAAACGCCACCATTGCACGCCGGTCGATGTTTCCAATGATATGTAAATAAATTTGGTTACCTTTCTCCTGGTAATCAGCTGGATTTTCTTCAGAAAAACAGAGATGTGGCCGAAAAAGTCTCCACCTACAAACAAACGAAATCAAGCAGTTTAAGTTTATCGATTACCTAATGGAAACAAACGAGACCGAGGCATAAAAACCGCAAACATGAAGGTGATCAGCGCCGGTCAGGCTTCCAGAGGGTCACCCTACCGCCTTCGGCACCTTCCCGCACATGGGGTGTCGTCGGCCCCTTCTGACGCAGCCGGATGACGATCCCCCGGATCAGGACATCGGGAGAGTCATCCGAGGGCCTCAGCAGGTACGAGAAATTCCTGAAGAAGCTCTCCGTGTAGGAGAATTCGACCTGATCAAGCTTCAATCATTGCTTGCAGAGGTCGAATTCCCTTTGGTTCTTCAGAATCTCCCAGAAGCTTCTTCCCCCGGAATGGAGGGCCGAGACCGTCAGGCCTGCAAAAAAGCTAAGGCTCGGTAGGGCGGACAGGACGATGCCGCCGCTGAAGTGCATCGCATCGTTCAGCCGTTTGTTGGCCTTCTTGGCCGCCGCCTTATCGCGGGATGCCTCCAAGATTAGTTCTATCTCGATCTCATCACCGTCGTCCTTGATATATTTGCGGTAATCGGTCGCGATCTCCTGGAGGATCGGCAGGGCCTTCTGGATCGCCTCCACTAGGGCTCCAACATAGAAATGACGCGGCAGGGCAAACTCGCTCCGATCACGTTGTGCCTTGGCGGCAGTGAAGAAGTTCGGGTGATCCCCCTCCAGCCGAAGCCGGGCATGATAGAGGATCTGGCTGTGCAACACGACCGTGTCGTCCCCGTAGATCTCGAAATCGGCCGTCAACTCGATCCCTTTGCAGTGCTTGAAATTGGTGCCCAGGTTGCAGAGGGGCACCCCTGGCTGGACCGGTATGTAGAGCTCTGGAAAGGCGTTGGGAAAGAGTTTCATGATCCCCGGGACATCGAGGCCGTCGAGTCCGGGATTGCCGGCCTTCTCCCGTGTGAGATATTCGGCCAGGGTACCCTGGCCGTCCGGAAACAGTTGGAACCGGTAACTGCCCGGCTTGCCGAGGGTGTTTTCCTTATAGATCCGGGCGGCCGGGGTTCGGGCCTTGACCGTGCAGCCCGCTGCCAGGCCTATCAGCAGCAGCAGGATCAGCAGCCGCCTGGTTCGTCTGGTCAATTTTGAGCGCCTCCCGGAACCGACGGCCGGGCTCCGGCCGAGGTGATTACGACATCACTATACACCATTTATCATGATTTCATGCATGAATTAGAGAAAGGTAAGATTATCTTTCAGCCACAGCGGCCAGTATCTTGTTTTCCATTCCTGATATTTTCTTTCAAATGCATCCTCATCAACAGGGAGATTGCCTTTGTTAGATTCTATAAGGTCCCATGAGGTGTCGTAATTTTCTGTCATGATATTTTTCGATGATGTTTGTTACCGGCACGAGCTGCTTTTTTACGTCAGATAAACAGCGCCAATGTCAAAAGCTCCTTCCGGAGTGCCGAACCAATCACCATTGGAAAATACACAGGGCGAATATTTTTCGTTGCTGTAGGTATAAAAA